>JAEUUU010000124.1 GCA_016787345.1 Saprospiraceae bacterium
GCCCGCGCCGCCGACCAGATGAATAAAAAAGTTTGATGTAAAGGGGGAAGATGCCTAATTTTCCCCCTTGCAAATACCTATGGACGCCGATCCGAACCAACCGCAAGTCTACACCGGTCAATACATCCCGCCTCCCGTACCCTTTATCACCGAGGATGCGATCAAAAAGGCGTTTTTGCCCTTTTTGAAACAATTTTACAAACACCGGTACGAATTTCAACCCGATTCGCTGCATTCCGAATTCGACAACGTCAGTTTCGAAGGCTGGGTCGCCGACGGCATGGTGCGGTTCAAAAAGGACAATGGCTCGCCTTTCACCTGCACCTACGAAGCGACCTCGGTCGACAAAGCAGGAGAAGTTAAATTCTCCCAAAACGTCCCCTATTTTCTGTGGGATTGCGCAGCCTTCGGCATGGTTGCAGCGTCCGTCTTTTATGGAATTTCCTACGTACTTCGGTTCAAATGGCTGGTCAATCTGCACTGGAACGGCAACGCGGGTTTGCTCATCGGCATCTGGACGATCGGCTTTCTCAGCTGGTTTTTCCTGATGCGCAACTGGAAAAAATACCGCTATATCTATGCAATCGAGCAATTCAAGCGCTACTTCGCCGATGAACAATGGGTAGCCCTGGGGGAAGACGTATTTCCGTCACCTAACGATCCGTACCTGACCGAATTAAAGGACCAATGCGTGTACAACGGCTTCGGCCTGGCTATGGTGGGCCGCGAAGGGCAGGTCCGGACGCTGGCTACGCCCTCTCGTTTGGGTATTTATGGCAAAGACCGCAAAATGACGCAGTGGGTTACCCGCACGGTTTTTTACCAAGCCATGTCCAAAAACATCACGACACTGGCTGCCAATCGCCCCAAAACACCCGATATATTTCGCGTATTGTGGAATAAAACCTGGCGCCCGGTCAAAAGACTCGTGATTGATCCGCTCAAATCACAGGTCTGGCGGGTAGCAGGCGCCCCGGTGGGCAAAACTTCCGAGGTTTTCAACCAGTTCATGCGGGCCAATGCCGTACAAAGATGGATACTCGGCATCGCCCTGGCGCTGATTGTTTTGCTGAATTACAGGGTGATGACTTTCCGCGAAGACTCCCGTTTCGGCGATATTAAGGACTACCGCAGCGAGAACCTGACCGGCAATCCGGAAGACGAAGCGTATTCGCTCGAAAGCCGCGACGAACCCATCCCATACGTCAGTATCGATCGCAGCGGCATTCCGAAACAGGACCCTGTGCCGGCCAAACCCAGGCAATCAACCCCTGTCGCAACCGACGACGATGAGGTGCAAACGCTGAATTTATCTTCGGGCGTGGACGACGAGGACGTTCCAACACTGAATTTATCGTCCGAAACACCGCCGAAAGAACAAAAATCCGCTACAAACACTACAAAGCCGGCTCCCAAACCAGCAGCCAAAGTCGCCTCCGATCCCAAAGATCCGTGCGCGGCCTTGCAAAAGAAATGGCTGGTTCAGGACAACGTATTTTCCTCCAAAGGTTTCGCCGACGAACGCCTGGCTGCCCTCCGAAAAGCCGGCATATCCTGCAACAGTGCCCCGCGCAGCTGTGTTGAAAAAGGCAAAACCGGCTATCTGGTATACCTCGGGACGCCGCAAAAAGACGAAGCGACAGCGCGCAAGGAGGCGACGCGGCTGGAAAGTTTGTTAAAAAAGGGCGGACTTTTGCGCGGCCCGCTTTTGGTGCGTCATATCAACCCATAACCTTTTTCATTTTGAAAAAAACGCTGCTCTGGCAACTCCGGCCCCGAAAAGGCGGCCCCGATTCCTGGCTTTTCGGCACTATGCACGTTCAGGATGGCCGCGCTTTCACCCGACTCGGCGAGGCGCAGGAACATATTTCCCGCTGCGAGGTATTTGCAACCGAATTCGATTTTTCCGACCTCGATCAGGGCGCCATGGCCGCGGCCCTGCAATTGCCGGAAGACACAACTCTCGATCAGTTGCTGGGCCGGCAAGCCTGGAAAAACCTTGAACGGTATGCCCGTAAACACCTCGGCATCCCGGCTGAGGCCTTGCTTCACCAGCACCCCATGAATGTCGGCGCCCTGCTCACTGCTGCTTTGATGAAAGAAAACGCACCCGCGTCGCTCGATGAAACCTTGTGGCAATATGCCCGACAGCAAGGGATCGAGACAACCGGTGTGGAAACTTTTGCCGAACAGATCGAAACCCTGGGCAAAATTCCGTTCGAGGCGCATGTCAAAAACCTCGTTTGGTTGCTCAAAAATTACAACCGACAGAAGAGCCGACTGCGGAAAATGCTCAACCGCTACGCAGAGGGCGATATTCAAAAACTGTACGAGTCGGCCAAACGCGAGGCCAAAGGCATGCGGCGCGTGCTGCTGTACGAACGCAACAAGATCATGGCCCGGCGTTTTGCCGAAATTGCCCGCGAGCGGGCGCTGTTTTGCGCCGTGGGCGCCGGTCACCTGGCCGGAGAAAAAGGAATATTGCGTCTGTTGAAAAAAGCCGGCTTTATCGTCAAACCTGTATTACCCGCTCCATCCAAATGACCTCTCCCCTGCCCTGCCTGCCACCTGTTTCCTGGCTCGCGCAAGCCCGGCAGACCGGTCACGTCGTGCTGGATGTACACGAAAACTACCAAAAGGGCACACTCCGGAACCGCTATTACATTGCCGGGCCCAACGGCCCGCAACGATTGAGCATTCCGCTCGTCAAAGGCAAAAACCAGCAGCAAAACATCCGGGAAGTACGTATCGCCTACGACGAGCCCTGGCAAAGACAACATTGGCGCAGCATTCGCACCGCTTACGGCAACGCGCCATACTGGGATTTTTTCAGCGAGGCGCTGGCTCCTTTTTTTGAAAAAAAACACCCGTTTCTGTTCGATTTCAACCTTGAATTGCTCCAGTGGTGGCTTAAAGAAAGTGGCTGCCCCTTGTCTTTAACCTTCACAGAAAGTTACACCGGCAACTTGAAAGGTGACGACCGGGTATTGCTGGCGTCCAATCCGGAAGAGTGGCCGGCGGGGTTCAGGGCTGCGGCTTATCCGCAGGTTTTTTTGGAAAAACAAGGCTTTTTACCCAACCTCTCCGGGCTCGATCTGCTTTTTTGCAGCGGCAAAAGAGCAACAGAAATACTGGAAAAATCGTGGCTCCCGTCTTAGTTTTGAGCCAGCCAACACCGTCGAAATGATCCTCAACCAACGCACCCAGGCCCTCCGCGCACAAGTAGAAGACGCGGTAAAAGATCTCCAGACGCTCACGCAGGAAATCGGTCATGCCGAACTCGCCGCCATGGTGGGCGAACTGCGGCTTCGAATGACCGAACCCTACATGTTTGTTGTAGTAGGCGAAGTCAAAGCGGGTAAAAGCAGCTTTATCAACGCTCTGCTCGACGCCGGGCGCGAAATATGCCCGGTAGCGCCGCAGCCGATGACCGACACCATACAGCAAATCCTGTACGGCGAGCAAGAAGAGGTCATCGTGGTCAATCCGTACCTGAAAAAGGTCATTATGCCCGTCGATATTCTGCGCGACATTGCCATTGTCGATACGCCGGGCACAAATTCCATCGTGGAAAAGCACCAGGAGATTACCGAACGCTTTATCCCGGCCAGCGACCTGGTCATTTTTGTGTTCGAGGCCAAAAACCCGTACCGGCAATCTGCCTGGGATTTTTTCGATTTCATACATCAGGACTGGCACAAAAAGATCGTATTCGTACTGCAACAAAAAGACCTGATGACGCCGGAAGACCTGGCCGTCAACGAACGCGGCCTGTTCGATTTCGCACAGAAAAAAGGCCTACAGCAGCCTACCATTTTCACAACCAGCGCCAAAGCCGAACTCTCGGGGCATTTCGACCAAAGCGGTTTTTCCAATATCCGCGACTACATCCGCACCCACGTCACCGGCGGGCGGGGCGCAGCGCTCAAACTGCAAAACAACATCCTCACCTCCCGGCAAATCCTGCACCGCATCCGGGAAGGGCTCGATACCCGAACAGCGCAATACCAGGCAGATATTTCTTTCCGGGAAGACATTCACCAAACACTTGACAATCAGGAAAAAAAGTCGAACCACCAAAGCGAAATCCTGATCGAAAACATCCTGAACGGATACGACCGTATTACCAAAAACATCGGTCAGGAACTCGGTCACGGCCTCTCCTTCCCTGCCCTGCTCAAACGTTCCGTACTCGGAATCTTCTCCAAACAGGCATCAATCAAAGAGTGGCTCGATGAAATGGCGAAAAAGCTGGAAACCCATCTCAATGCCGAATTGCGCGCCAAACTGAGCGACGGCGTTGTCGATCTGGCAGACTCCGTGCAGCAAATGGCCAAAATGATCGACCTGAAAATCCGGAACAGCAGCACCGTTGTCAAAAGCGACTCCTATATCTTTGAAGACATCGCCGACAAGCGCGCCGCCGTGATGCGCGAGTTGCAGGAAGCCTTCGCGCGGTTTATGTCGCGTTCAGAAAACTTTACCGACGAGCGCCTGTTTCCCGAAAACACCAGCGTTTCGCCCAATATCGCGGCAGGTAGCGGCGCTGTGATTATCGGACTGATCCTTGCCGCCGCCACCAAAGCCACCGTATTCGATATCACCGGCGGCATCCTGTCAACCATTGGGTTGCTGTTTGCCGGCATCACAGCGGGCGTGCAGCGCCGCAAGATCATGAATGGCTACCAGGAGGAAATCGCCCGCGGCCGCGAACGCATGTCAGAAGCCCTCGACTCCAAACTCAAAGGTTACGTCCGAACCATCAAAGGGCGCATCGCCGCCAACTTTACCGAACTGGAGGCACTCCTGGCCAACGAAGAAGAACAAATCCGTCACTTTGAAGCCCACTACGCTCAGTTGCGTACCCGTTTCGACGAACTGGAAAAGACGCTGGACCTGAATTGAGTCTTTACAAACATGAGCGGTTTCCGGGGATTTGAGGAAGTATAACCTCACTTTTTGCAGCGGTAATACAAATTACCCCTTGCCGGGTATTTTCAGGACGTGCCTTCGCCCTACTTTTGTCCGCATAATCTTTTATTCCCCGCGCCCCGACAAAACCCAACAAATTATAATCCCTGACATTTTTTCCTGCGGACAGCCGCCTTCACCCACCCTCCCACTGTCCACCGCTACGCAGGAAATCACACTAACATATTGCCTTGATATTTCCCCAAAACGACGGGCCTCCGCCTGAGGCGTCTCGCGTCGTTTTGTCGCGATAAAGAATGTAATCGGTTTTTGGGATGGCCCTCGCTCCGCGAAATGCTGGAGGGGGGCTTTTTT
>JAEUUU010000158.1 GCA_016787345.1 Saprospiraceae bacterium
CAGGGCCGTTCGGGCCGCTTCGGCGCGACGTTTCGAGAGGTCGAGGTTGTAGGCGCTTGTGCCCGAGTCGTCGGTGTAGCCGAGTAATTTGACGTTAAATACCTTGTTTTTCTGCATCATACTGGCCATTTGCATCAGTTCGGCGTTCGATTCGGGGCGCAGCGAGGCCTGATTGTAGTCGAAGAAAATATTGAGTTCCTGGGTCACACCCTCTTTCATTTTCGGCGCGTTCCAGGTCAGGTTGACCACGGGCGATTCGCTTGAGGAAGCGACCACGGGCGCTGTTTGGGGCAGGTAGCCGTCTTTTTCAAACACGAGGATATACTGCCGGTCGGCGGGTACGGGCACAAAGGTCGCTTCGCCGGTCGGGTCGGGCACGTAGGTACCGAACAGTTCGCCGGTTGTGGCGTCTTTCATCAAAATTTTGCCGTCGGTCATGGCTTTGCCCGTTTCGTCGCGCACCACGAGTTCCACAGTTTTGACCGAGTCGGGACGAACGTTTTCGGGCAGGATTACACTGAAAATGTCCTGCCCGCCATTGTCCGTTTGGGTGGCAAACCAGGCCGTTTTGCCGTCGGTCGACACGACGTAACCCCAATCCTGACCGGGGGTATTGATCTCCTTGCCCAGGTTTTCGGGGCGGCTCCAGTTGAGCCAGGTATCGTCGAGGCGGGTGGTTTTGAACACGTCGAGGCTGCCCATGCCGGGGCGTTCGTCGCAACTGAAATAGAGGGTGCGCAGGTCGGGATGCAGGAAGGGGCTGCGTTCGTCGCCCCGGGTGTTCAGGGCTTCGATCGGCACGGGTTTGTCCCAAAGGCCGAATTCGTTGCGTTTGGCAAGGTAGAGGTCGATACCGCCTTTATGGCCGCCTTTTACCTCAAAAATCATCACTTGCGAGCCGGCCGTGATTTGCACCAGGCCCACCCAGGAAAAACCGGACACGTCGGCATCGAGCGGGGTGGGAGTCGACCACCCGCTGGCTGTTTTAGCCGATTGGAAGGGTTTGCCGTCGCGGAATTGCAGCATGGTGTTGCCGTCGGCCGTGAGCGACAGGGCCGCTTCATTGCCGTCGTCGCTGAGTTCGCGAACGAGTTGGGCGGTCGTCCAGCCGGTATCGCTCCAGGTACTGAGAAACACATCTTCCCCGTCGACGCCACCCGTGCGGTCGCGGCCGCCGAAATACAGTTTTTTGCCGTCGGCGGTGATGACCGGCACATACTCGTCGGCGGCGGTATTGATGGCGGGCCCCAGGCGGATCGAGGTGGCGCCGGTGACTGGTCCGCCGACGATCGCGAGGCGGTCGTCGAACCAGTCGCCCCGTTCTTTGAACAGCGGTTTGTTTTCTTCCAGCAGCGCCGTAGCGGCGGGCCAGTCGCGTTCGGTCACGTAGTATTTGTACATTTTTTCTAGGGCTTCAAATGCTGAATAGGCCGGCGCCTTCCGGCGAATGTAAGTCGACCACATGGTATGCTGTTCGCGGCTGAACGGGCGTGAAATATCCAGCGATTTGCCTTCTGCTTCCCATTCGACATCTGCCAGGGCCAGACGCTCCTGCTCGGTCATCCGGGCACGGGCGTCGGCATCGGGAGGCGATTGTTTGTACAGTTCGGCGGCTTGCTGGCGCAGCACCGGGTTGAAGCCGCTGGTAGGGAAAGCGGTCAAAAAGGCCAGTTTGTCGGCCAGTTGTTTGCCCTTGTAGGCAGCGGGGAAAGCGGTTCGGCCCTCGTCGTTGCCCAGCGGATGTTGTGGATTGTCGCGAAAAAACTGTTCGAGCGGTTCGATGCCACGTTCGGCGAGAAAGGCCTGTAACAGCCGGGTTTCGAGCGGCTCGACGCTGTTGGGCATCTTGCTGCGGAGGTATTCGCCGTGTTTGTTGTAAAGATAAACCAGGTCGGCATAAGCGGCTTCGTCGCCGGAAGTGAGGGCGTCGGCTTCCACGGCAATCAGTTGCGACTGTTTGGTGCGCGCACGGCGGTCTACCGAACTGGTGTTTTTGGGAAACACCTCGATGTACTCGTCGATGACCTGCAGTTCAGTCGTTTTTTCCGCGTTGCGCCAGGCATTGGAAGCCATGGTGCGGCCGTATTGTTCCACGGTTGACTGGGTGACTTTGAATTTTTTGGTCAGTTCGGTGCGCTGGGCGTAGTTGAGGGGTTTCCAGCATTGAACGGAGCGTTGCTGAAATTGCATGGCCCGCCGGTAGTCTCTGGCCGGATTTTTATCGTCCGACCAGACTTTTGCAAGGCCGTAAAACGCCACGGCACGCAACTCGGCGTTGGCGGTGTCTTTGGCGAATGCGGCGTGCGCGGCGTCGAATTTGCCGGCTTCCAGTTTGCTGAAACCTTTTTTGGATTGTGCATTTACCGAAATGAAAAGGCAAAGCAGGGGCAGCGCCAGCAGAAGGCGCATAGCGTTGGGGGGCATAATCGGAAACATACGGAAATTGATTTGGTGAATTCGGAAGTTGACCCCTGCGCTGCGCGCAGTTGGGTATCCAAAAGTAATACACCAATAAGTTAAAATTACTATGTCTTACCGAAAATCAGCTTACACCTCCATCGCGTGCCAGCGTTCCGTCCGCAGGTAGGCATAACTCAAAACGATCATTAATACCCAATACAACACTTCGGCCGCCCATACCCAGACCAGATCTGCGCGGGTAAAATTGGTGACGTAATAGATGTAAGCCAGGTAAATCCCGATACAAATCGCCTGCAAACGCAGGCTGAACAGCGTCGCGCCCGTTCCCGACAGGGCATTGACCAGGATTGTCCCGAAGGTCGACATCGTGAGCAGACCCAGCAACAGGTAAAAAACCGGGCGGGTTTCGCTGATAAGGCTCATGTCGGATTTGCCCAGCAAGGGGTACAGCAATTGCTCCGGGAACAGCAGCACCGGGATGGCGAGCAACATGGTGGTCAGCAGGCACAGTTTCCCGGTTTTCCAGGCGGCCGCCAGCACATCCTGTTGCCGGCCCTGCCCGATCAGGTTGCTGACCAGGGTGTTGACCCCCGTTGCAAAGCCCCAAACGGGTATGGAGAGCAGCAGGTAGACCGTTCGCGCGAGGTTGGAAATGGCCAGGGCGCGTTCGCCCAGGTTTTCCACCATGCCGAAAAAAAAGACCCAGCTCCCCTGCCCCACCGCCGCGTGGGCTACCACCGGAAACGACAGGCGGAGTTGTTGCCTGGCCATGGGCCAATCCAGTTCCGGGCGTGAAAACACCCTCAGCGGGCGGTTTTTTCGGTCAAAAAACATATAAACCGCGAACACGACAAAAGCGATCCCTTCCGCAATACTGCTGGCCAGACCCGAGCCGCCGATACCCATTTCAGGCAACCCGAAAGCGCCGAAGATCAGCGCATAATTCAGTATCAGATTGACCACCGCCAGCACCGCGGTGTCGATAAGGATAAACGCCGTGCGGGCGACACCCGAATACAATGCGATCATGGCCACGCCGGCGTAACTGAAAAACACCCCGTAAGAGCGGTAATGGATGTACTCCAGGCTTTTTTGATAAATCGCCGGCGAATGATCGAGAAAAAGGGAGAAAAACCAGGGCGTCGCAAAACGCATAAACGCCCACATCAACGCGGCCAGGCAAAGTTCGCACAACAACATGGTGTGAAACACGTGCCCTACCGCCGCCGGTCGGCCCTCGCCCATACGCCGGGCGATCATGATTTGCCCGCCCCGCGAAAACCCGAACCCGATGGCCGCGACGGTGATGTAAAACACGCCCGCAAAACCGATCGCTGCAAAATCCACTTCGCCGCGGTGGTACAACAACACGGCGTCGCTCAATGCGATCACGTTCTGGGCAGCGGAACCCAGCATGATGGGCGCGGAAATGCGCCAGATTTGGCGGTAACTGATATCGAGGCGCATCAGAAAACTTTCCAGGGTTTCCAGCGGGCTGGTACGACCTGCAGGTGTTGTTTTTCTTTAAAATCGGGGTTAAAAAACACAAAACCCAGGTGAAACGTGTCCAACGTCAGGGTCACCTTCGGGTGTTGTTTGATTCGGGCCCAGGCTTCCGCCATATCGGCCGACCAGTACAAATCGTCAAAAACGAAGACGCTGCGGTCGTGGGCGCGGGCAAGGCATTTTTCAAAATACCGAAGCGTCGCGTCGCCCCGGTGATCGCCGTCGAAAAACACCAGATCCAGCGGGGCGCCCAGTGCCTGAAGGGCGGGCTCGAGCACCTGATCGAAAGGGCCGCCGTACAATTGGACGTTTCCCAGCCGCAACACAGTCAGATTGACTTCCGCCACCTGTGTCAGGGCGAGGCTGCCTTCGAGGCTCGCCACCCGCACCGATTGTGCGGCGGCCGAAGCGAGGTACATCGTGCTGATGCCGCTGGAAGCGCCGAGTTCGAGGATGGTGGTCGGCCGGAGCCAGTTGACGGTTCGGAAAAGCATGCGGCCCATGGCAGGTGAAACCGCCGAACGATCGACAATCCTGGCCAGCCGCGCTTTTCGGCGCCCGGGTCCGCGCGCGCCGAAATCTTCCAGTTCGATTACTGTCGGAGAGGCCTTCATTTTGGCGCGCAAGGCTTCGATGTCGCGAAAAGGGTAATACCAGCGCCGGTCGTCGAGCACCGACACCGCCCATTCAAACACAAAAGGCGAATGCAACTGGTAGCGGGTCAGCGCAGCGCGGTAGAAGCCGGCAAAGCGGCGAAGCCGGAAAAGGAAGTTTGTCAAAATAAGGTCGTTAACGGTTTCCGGCGAAAATAGGGCGCTTTCCGTTAAAATACTTTTAAAGCAAAATTCTCTCTCCAATAGGCCATTCGGCGCCCCGTTTTCAGCACATCGTCACACACAACCATTCCTTCGCAATGAAAATCCAACGCCCGCTCCTGACTGTCGTATTTTCGGTGTTCTGTTTCGCCGCATTTGCCCAATCCTATAAAACCGCCGCCGGTATTCGTGTCGATCGGGGCGTCAATTTTACCGTACAACAATATTTGTTCAACAACTGGACGGCAGAGGGCATCCTGCACGCGCCGCTGGGCAACGACAACAACAACTTCGGCGTCACGCTGCTCGCCGAGCGCCACCGCAAGATCATTTTCCGGGGTACCAATTTCTACTACGGCGCGGGCGCGCACTACTACTGGCAGAACGACCTGCGCAAAGCGACCGAAACCGATCCCGGCGTCACGGCCAGCAACATCGCCGGTCTGTCGTTTATCGGCGGCGCCGAAATTTCACTGGGCCGCCTGAACCTGTCGGTCGACTGGAAACCCGAATTGCACCTCAACAGCGGTACGGAAAAAGCATTCAACTGGAACGGCGCTTCGATTTCGGCCCGTTACATCATCGACAAGCGCGAACGCAAAAAAGTGCGCGACTGGAAAGTCTGGGACAAGCGCAACGACAACAAAAACAAGCAGCGGAAACGCCGCTGATTACAGGGTTTGCTGTTCGAGCTGATCGAGGGCCTGGCCGGTCTGGCGCAGTTTTTCCCGGCAAAAGCGGATCAGGTATTCCGCCCGTTCGAGCCGGCCGGCCAGTTCGTCGATCTCGATGGTTTCTTCCTGCACGGCGCGCAGAATTTGCTGCAATTCGGCCCAGGCGGAGGCATAGCTGAGAGGTGTCGTTTCGTCGTTCATCGTTCAGGTCAGCCGTTTAAAATTGGGATCTTCAAACCACACCGGCGTGGTATCGTCGGCGCTGCCGTTGTAATTGACCAGGATTTCCTCCCCCGGCTCGATGTCGCGCAGCGCGAAAAAATCGATGGTATTGGCTTCAAAATCCATGGCATAATCGGCATTGGGCTGATAGGCGTGGTTGTACAAAGAACCGTACCCCAGCGCCATGGCATACCATTCGCCGTCGTCGCCCCAGTCGAAATAGTAGTCGTCGAGCACGGTGCGGCGCACGTGTTCCAGTTGCGTTTTGGGAAACAACAATACCGGGCATATCTCGATGACCGCCCCTGCTTCGATCGGCGCCGCGGCAAAAACGCCCAGGCCATGCAGCTCGGAGGGGGCGGTGTAAATGGGTGCGTTTTGTAGGCTCATGTGCAGTGAATATCGGCCAAAGGTAAGTCAAGGCTACCAATCGCCGCCTGCGCCGCCGCCACCGAAGGAACCGCCGCCGAACGAACCGCCGCCGCCGCCCCAGCCACCGCCGCCACCGCCGCTCGACCAGCCGCCGCCCCAGCCGCCACCGCCGCCCCACCAGTCGCCGCCGTTGCGACGCGAGCGCGGGCCCTTGTTGTCGTACGTCGTGGCATGACGGGATTTCCAGGCGATAAAGATGATCATTCCGAAGATGAGCAGGAAAATCAGCAATCCCACCCAGGCGGGAAATTTTTCACCAGCCTCGGGACCGTCGGCAGTGAACTCGCCGCTCAGCGCTTCGATGATCGCCGTTGTGCCGGCATCTATGCCCCGGTAGTAATCCTGCTGTCGGAAATAAGGCGCCATGACGTCGCGCACGATGCGGCCGGCCAGAATATCGGGCAAGGCGCCTTCGACGCCGTAACCCGTGGCGATAAAAATACCGCGATCCGGCGGCTCGGATTTGATCAGCATAACCACGCCGTTGTCTTTGCTTTTACGACCGATACCCCAGCGGTTGCCGAGTTCGAAGGCGTAGGAAGCCTTGTCGTAATCGCCGATATCGGGACGGATCATCACGACGATCTGCGTGGAGGTCGTATCGAAATACCGGACGAGTTTTTGTTCCAGGCGGGTCTTTTCATCGGGTGTAAGCCAGCCGGAATAATCGTGCACATAGACGGCCGGCTCGGGTTTTTCGGGGAAAAGTTGGGCATCTTTTTGGGCCCATGCCGCAAAAACCGCCCCCACAAGCAGCAGCCCAACCGCCAGCAGGCGCCGGAGCGTCCGGTGTGCCGGGAAAAGGGCATTATCAACCATAAATGATGTCATCGGGCAGTTCGTTATCGTTGTCAGCAGAAGGATCGGCAGGAAAAAAGCGGCGCAGTCGCTCGCCAACCTGTTCAATCGCCAGGCGAACCCCTTGGGCGGCCTCGCCATTTTGAAGATGCTCGCGCAACAATTTTTTTTCGGCTTCCCAAAAACTGTTGCCCACGGCCTGGTGTATCCCCACGTCGCCCCACACGGCGAAGTGCCGCGATTTTTCCGCCAGGTAAATCAGCACGCCGTTGCGCTGCCGGGTATTGAACATACCAAACAGTTGAAACAACTCTTCCGCGCGCTCTATCGGCGAATCCCGCAAACAAAAATCCTCCACATACAGGCGTATTTCGCCCGTGCTGTTTCGTTCTGCCGCGCGGATGGCTTGGAGTATCTCGGATTCTTCAGATGGGGAGAAGATCATGATTTGAGGATTTGAGGATGCGAGGATGCGAGGATGCGAGGATGCGAGGATTTGAAAAAAGGGTTGTTGCTGTTCTCTCCCTTTCGCAAAGTTTGGCAGTTAAATAAAACGTATATATGGGAGAGTAATCTACCCTTTTTTCAAATCCTCGCATCCTCAAATCCTCGAATCCTCACCAGTTTAAAACTTCACTTCCGGCGCCCGTTCGGAGCCTGGCGTGGCCTGGAAGTAGCCTTTGGGGGAGAAGCCGAACATGCCGGCGAGGATGTTGGTCGGGAATTTCCGGATGTAGGAGTTGTAATCCTGCACCGCCTCGTTGAAGTTTTTACGCTCCACGGAGATGCGGTTTTCGGTGCCTTCCAGTTGTTTCTGGAGATCCATAAAGTTCTGGTTGGCTTTGAGTTCCGGGTAATTTTCCGTCACCATCAGCAAGCGGCCGAGGGCGCCCGAGAGGCCCTGCTGGGCTTGTTCGAAGCGCTGGATGGCTTCGGGCGTCAGGTTGGCCGGATCGATCTTGACCTGGGTGGCCGAGGCGCGGGCTGCCACGACGGCTTGCAGGGTCTGTTGTTCAAAATTGGCGTAGCCTTTTACCGTATTGACCAGGTTCGGAATCAGGTCGGCGCGGCGCTGGTACTGGTTTTCGACCTGCGACCAGGCTTGTTTCAGGGCTTCATCTTTGCCGACGGCCGTGTTGTAGGAACCGCACATGCTGAAGACCAGGATGAGGGCGAGCGCAATACCGCCGAGCGTCAGAATTTTTCCAAGGTTCATGTTGATTGACGTTGAAAGGTTGGATAGTTTGTTTTGAAAAAACTTGTGGGCAAAATACGGGGAATTTGCCATTCAGTCACCGAATCATTCGCCGGCGACGGACTGATTTGACGACTGAGCCGGATGGATTAACGACCAATGACGCTTATTGGCCCGACGTCCATACCGCTGCCAGAATACCCGTCGCCACCGCCGCATTGAGCGATTCTGCCGCGCCGCCGGGGGGCCGCGGGATCGATACCCGGCGGCTGAGCCGCGCCGCCGCCGCTGCCGACAAACCCCGCCCTTCGTTGCCGATGATCAAAAGCCCCCGTTCGGGCAGCGGCGCTTTAAACACGTCTTCGCCAGCCATGTCGGCGCCCAGCACCGGCCAGCCCTCGTGCCGCGCCAGCACTTCTTCCAGCGGCGCCTCCTCCACCACTACCCGCAACACGGCGCCCATGCCGGCCTGCACGACTTTCGGACTGTACGGGTCGACACAATCGGGCGAACAGTATACCGGCGACAACCCGAACCAGTCGGCGATGCGCAGGATGGTTCCCATGTTGCCGGGGTCCTGGATGCCATCGAGGTAGAGGGATTTGAGGGGTGAGGCGGGGATGGTTCCTGTCTTTTGATTTGACTCGGTATTAAATCCTTCGCTTTGATTTAAGCCAGCCCCAACCCCTCGATTAACCCCACCCCCAACCCCTCCCCCTCCGGGGAGGGGAGCCGATCCGAGCTCATAGCCGCCCCCCTCCCCGGAAGGGGAGGGGTTGGGGGTGGGGTACGAGATGGAGGG
Organism: Saprospiraceae bacterium; assembly: GCA_016787345.1. Classification (GTDB taxonomy): domain Bacteria; phylum Bacteroidota; class Bacteroidia; order Chitinophagales; family Saprospiraceae; genus M3007. The sequence goes on from JAEUUU010000158.1 coordinate 8,866, forward strand.
GCTTGTAATAGGACTAATCATTGACGAGGCGTCCTCGGCCAATCCTATCCCCGCCGGCATTTCCGCCACTGCCAGCACCTGATTCGGCGTGGTGAGGGTGGAAATTTTTTTCAGTTCGGCCTCCGTGACGGGGGTAAATTTCGTTTGATAGGGTAAAAGCAGGTCTGCGCGTTGCGTCGCCCAGGTGTCGAGCCCGAAAAGAGCATATACGCCGATGCGTTGCTGGCGAAGCAGCTCGCAGACCAGTTTGTCGCCTTCCACGATGAATTTTCGATATTTTTGCCGATATTTCTTGACGTGCAGGCTGGTCAAAAATTTTTGCTGACTGGCGGAAAGCATGGTATACTGTTGGCTGGGCGATAATGTTGTTTGTCCAAATTAATTCACGTTCAACCTTTTATGGTTTTTTCCCCGTTTTTTTTCAAATCCTCGGGAGTCGGCAGGCTCGGGTTGTGCTGCATTTTGCTGGTCCTTGCCCTGTCGTCGTGCAACGTTACGAAGTATATGGACGATACCAAAGGCGAACGCCTTCTGGTCAAAAACTCGCTCGTGCTGCGTTCGGAAAAACGGCTGAAACTGTCCGAAAAAACGCCCCTGACCTATGAACTCGGCGGCTTGTACAAGCAAAAGCCCAATTCCAAAACACTTTTCCTGTTCCGGACCCGGCTTTGGTTTCATTACAAATACAAGGGGCGCGACAACAATTTCGGCCGCTGGGTCAATAAACGGGTGGC
>JAEUUU010000183.1 GCA_016787345.1 Saprospiraceae bacterium
CATGGAGGAATACCTCTATGCCACTTATGGTTACAAAGAACAACTGCAAAAAGGCCTGGACGACAAAAAAGGGTATTCCTGGAAACCATTGCTACAGCACAAGTTTGCCTACAAGCGCAACGGTTTTTTCAACGGCCAATATCAGACCGGCGTATTTGAGTTTGAAGGACTGTACCGCGACGGAGAAACCGCGCCCTGTGCCATCGTATCCATTTTCCGCGAACGCGAGGGCCTGTACAAAAAAGACGGCGTATTCATCTGTATCCCGCATCCGAAAACGGAAAAAGACATTCAGGACAGGGCGGAACAGTACCTGCTCGAAGAGACCAAATTTTCAGAAAGCATTTTTCAACAGTATGCATTGGGTTTGGGCAAACTGGCCATCCGGCTGGCTGCCGACTAATGCCAAAATTTCCGGCTATGAAGTATTTTACCTTGTTAATATTCTTGTGTGCGTACGTAGGTACGATATCGCCCGCCCGGGCGCAATTGGTCGTAAAGGCCAACCCGGGCGGGCTGGTACTGGGCATGGGCGCGGGCAGCGTGGAGTACTTCGTTGCGCAAAATTTTTCTGCTCAGGCCGATGTGTACCTGATCCCCGGTGTCGTGCATAACGATATTGATTACTCCGGCTGGGGTGCGGGCTTGTCGGGCCGTATTTATGCGTTGGCCCAACAGCGTCCTTCCGGCGTGTTTCTTTCGCCTTTCGTTGCCCGGCATTGGGTTTCCTTCGAAGATATTCGCTCGGTGGAGCACAATTACAGTTTTACGGCCCTGGGCGGACAGTTGGGCTACCAATGGTCGCCGATTCACTGGCTGACCCTCGAAGGCGGCGGCGGCGTTTGGACGGGGCTCGACGTGCCGACGCTCAAACAAACCTTTGGCGTAACCGATTATTACGGCAACGGACTTAACTGGTACCTGAACCTGGGTTTGGGAATAGTAATCTGGCGGCCATAGCGGGCAGTTGCCTTGCTCATCCCGCTTCCCCTTGCGCCGCATCCATCATTTCCCGCAGGTTCTCGCCCACGATCCGGTGCCCTTCATCGATCAGGAACAGCTGCATGTTGGGCACGGCATCGGTCATTTTTTTGAGGGTTTTGAAGCGGATCATCTCGTCTTTGGCGCCGAAATACACATCGACCGGGATACCCGAATCGTGCAGGAGGGCTTTGATCCTGCGCCGCCGCAGGTAGAAGGTGCTCAGGGCAAACCAGCAGCCGAAAGTGCGGCGGAAGCGGTCGGGGCGGGTGAGGTTGAACTGTACAAAGTTGAGAATCAGGCCCGGCACCAGTCCCAGCCGGCGGCCGGCGCGCAGCAGGGCGATAAACCATTGGGGGCGGCGCAGCAGCCGGGCAAAAAGCCGGCGCACCCACAAGGGCGTATGCACAGCCACCCACATGCCCCGGGTATTGATGCCGTCGGGCGACAGCAGGTAGAGTTTGTCGAGTTGTTGGATGAACTCGGGCAACAGGGCCTGCACGATGCGGGCGCCGAAGCTGAAACCCATCAGATTGAAGCGTTCGCGACCTTCGTGGGCCAGAACCTGACGCACGATCGCTGCCATATCGTGTTTGGAAAACGTATCCTCGTGCCACTCCGTCTGGCCGTGAAACGGCAGGTCGATGGCGACGACCGTATAATTTTTAGCCAGGGCTTCGGCCAGTACGACGAACAGCCGGGCCCGGTCGCCGTAGCCGTGTACGGCGATCAGGAGGCGTTCGCCTGCCCCGAAGTGGAGGCAATGGACGCGATTTTGCCGGTGTTCGAGGTAAAAGGAAGTCAATCGTCAACCCTGAATTTAAATCCGACGCCGTGGATGTTTTCGATTTTGATGCGTTCGTCCTGAACCAGGTATTTGCGCAGGCGGGAGATAAACACGTCGAGGCTGCGGCCCAGGAAGTAGTCGTCTTTGCCCCAAATGGTTTCGAGGATGAAGGAGCGTTTGACCACCTGGTTGCGGTTTTCGTGGAGGAGTTTGAGCAGGTCGGCCTCTTTTTGGGTCAGGGTTTCGGCTTGTTCGCCAAAGGCCAGGCTCAGGTTTTTGTAGTCGAAGGTATAGTTGCCGATGGTGGCGGGTTTGTTGCCGCGCAGGATATTGGCGTATTTGGTACGGCGCAGGAAAATGTCGATTTTCAGCAAAAGTTCTTCGATGCTGAACGGCTTGGTGATGTAGTCGTCGGCGCCGATGGTCAGTCCCTGTATTTTGTCCTGTTTCATGCTTTTGGCCGTCAGGAAAATAATGGGTACCTGTTCGTCGCGTTTGCGGATTTCCTGGGCCAGCGTAAATCCGTCCACTTCGGGCAGCATTACGTCGAGGATGCACAGGTCGAATTTTTGGCCCGAACGCAGGATATCGAGCGCTTTTTGGCCGTCTTCCGCATAGGTGACCTCGTACCCGTTGAGTTCGAGGTTGTCGCGGGTGACGTAGCTCAGGCTTTCATCGTCTTCGACGTAAAACAAGTGGGCTTTGTTATCGGCCATAGTAGAGAGTCATTAGCGGGAGAGAGTAGTCAGGGTAGGGGGCAAACATAACTAAGATACTTCAAACGTCCAATTCGCTACTTTTTCCGCACCAGCATCAATCCGTCGCGCAGGGGCAGG
>JAEUUU010000015.1 GCA_016787345.1 Saprospiraceae bacterium
GGCCTCAAAGTCGGCCAATTCCCCTGGGTCAAAAAACTCCTCGACGACCACCCCCCCGAACGCATCTGCGGCACCAAGTACCCGGTAGAGGCGCATAGCCTCAACGTGGCCGAATACCACTTTCACAAAAAGGAGTACGCCGAAGCGGAAGCCAAGCTGACCTACCGGGCTTTTGAAAACCCCAACTTCAGCATCATGGCTGATTTATTGCTGATTAAAATATACTACGAGACCAACAGTGAACTGCTTGAGTCGCGTATGAAAGCGCTCGAGCAGAAGGTTCGCCGTTCCAAGATTTCCACCGAAACCAAAGCCGGCTACTATAATTTTTTAAAAAAGCTCGACAAGGTGGTCAAATACGGTTGGCAGAAATCAACGCCCAAACTGGCAAAACTCGTGGAGGAAATCAAGACGACGCCAGGCGTGATCGACAGAGAATGGCTGCTTTCCAAACTATCGTAGATTTTTTTGTTAAAATTTAAAAAAAATTTCACCACCGAATTTACATTGCAAAATATTGATAATCAAATTTTTAAATACCTAAAAAACCTTCTTTATCCTTTGGTATTAACTTTTTTCTCTAAACGAAAAAACCAATTGGCACCGTTTTGGCGTAATACCAACCAAAACGCACCGATATGAAATTCGTAATCCGCTTCACACTCCTGGCCCTCGCCAGTCTCATCCTGACCACCGATTCGCTCTCCGCTCAAACGGCCGCTGCGCCCGACGCCGCTGCTTTCGAGCAATTCCTCCAGCAATTTCCGAAAGCCGATCTGCCTTACGTGATCGGCACCTCCGAACTCAGCGCCACGCTCGAACAACGCGCCCAGGGCATCCGCCCGGCTGCCGTGCCGTTCCTGGCCGCCGACAGCTACGAGTTTCTGCCCGACCTCGACCGCAGCGCCGAAGCCACCAGCATCCCGGCTCACCCGCAAGCCGTGGCCCGCTTCGAAACCGCCGACCGCCACGCCGTTTTGTACAACCTCCCGCGCAGCGGCGCCAAACAATACCGCGCGCTCTACCTGGCCGTGTTCGACAAAGAAGGCCGCCATATCGCCACCAGCTTCGTCGCCGGCGTCAACCCGACCACGCTCGTGAGCGCTGTGCTCGACGAACAACTGCAAGCCAAAGTGCAGGAATTCCAGGTACAGTGGGCCAAAGAACTCACCCACAACCTCGCCGGCAACCAACTCGCCGGCCTCCAGCCGCTCGAAATGCATACGCTCGACCTCAACCAGACGCCCGAAAACGACTGGAACGAACGCCACGAACCCAAAACCGCCGCCTCCGGCGCGATCGCCCGCAACGATTCAAAATGATTTTGTGGGGTTGAGGATACGAGGATTCGAGGATTCGAGGATTTGAAAAAAGGGTTACTACTGCTCTCAACAGGCGATTTTCAAAAGCCGAGAGCAGTAGTAACCCTTTTTTCAAATCCTCGAATCCTCACATCCTCGTATCCTCATCCTTCACACCTTAAATTCCATGAGAAATTTCCGGACGTCGGCCTGAAAGGCTGCCTCGTCCTGATCGCAGAACTGGACCTCAACGGGGAGTACGAACAGGGGCAGCTGGTTTTTCCACAAAAATTCCTGGTGCAGTTCGAGGCGCATGGCGTCTTTTTCGGTGGTCAGGATAATCTTGTTGAGGCTGTCGAGGCTTTTGAAGCGGCGTTCGAGCTGGATCAGGTCAGTTTCCTGGTAATAGTGGTGGTCTTCAAATTCCAGGGTTTGCACGGAGCGCAGTTCTCCGGCCAGGTATTTCATCAGATAATCGGTATTGGCAATGGCGCTGAGCAACAGTGCGTCGGTCTGGCGATCAAGCGGCCGGCGCACATCGGGGCGAAGCAGGTCGTAAGGGTCGGCGTAGCGGTAACGGGAAAAATAGACCCGTTGGCGCGGGTAGGCGTCGATTTCACGCAGCATGTCCTGGCGTTGTTTGGCGCTGAGCTCGGGCGGGCATTTGGTCACCACCACGATGTCGGCGCGGCGAAAACCAGCCCGCCATTCGCGCAGGCGGCCCGAGGGCAACAGCCAGTCGCGGGTAAAAGGCCGATCGAATTCCGTGAGCAGGATATTCAGGCCGGGCGTTACGGCCAGGTGCTGAAAAGCGTCGTCGAGCAGCACGCAGTGGGTATCCGGGTTGCGTTTCACCAGTTCGGGCACGCCCAGGGCCCGGCTTTCGCTGACGCTGATGGGCAGGCCGGGAAATTTGCGTTTGAATTGCATCGGCTCGTCGCCCGCTTCTTCGGCCGTGTCGATCACGCTGACCTGCCGGTAGCCCTCCGTTTTGCGGCCGTACCCGCGGCTGAGCACCGCCACGTTGATGTGCTGGTCGAGCCAGCGCAGGAGATATTCGATGTGCGGCGATTTGCCGGCGCCTCCCACCGAAAGGTTGCCGATGGAAATGACCGGAAGGTCGAAACGAACGCTGCGCAACACGCCAATGCGGTAAAACAGGTTGCGCACGCCTATACTCAGCCCGTACAGCAAGGCCAGCGGCAGCAGAAGGATGCGAATCAGGATATCGTCGGACATGGCGCGGAAAATAATCAACCCCTGCCAGAGGTTGCCAATAAAAAATCCCGAAGGTCGGAAAACCTTCGGGATCGTGGTGTGGTGGCGCCCAGAAGATTCCTCAAGGCCAACAAGACGCTAATGGAACGGGGAAAAGCGCGACGGGTCGGCTTTTATCAAGCCGCACCCATTTTTTCTCAAAACAGCCTAAATTGGTGGCAACTCGGGTGTTTGGACCAAAAACTTTGTTAAAGCCAGGTTGCCGTATTGACAAATGGGTTGTCAGGGCTATACTTTTGTAACTAAATTTAGTACCTTGTACTTTTAATCCATCCGTGTTCCCGATTTCCAACTTCTTGGCCCGACATGAACTCCTTTCCGCTAAATCTGCATAGTACAGAGCCAGATAGTTTTGTGCGCACCAGCAATGATGCGGTCAAGACTATCAAACGGGCCATTGATATGAGGAACGGGCTGAAATCCCTCTCCAATCTGTTTAAATATCCGGCGATGCTGGTTGTGTTTCCAGCAGGCTACCTCTTCGTTTATATTTCGATTTGGGTATACAATCGCCGCCTGAGCAAGGCTTGCAGCGAAAAGATTCATTTGGGCAATTACCGTCAGTTGCGGGAAGAACTGCTCGCACTGGATGAATTGACTAACAAACTGAAATCCGTTCGGGTCGTACCCGCACCCCAAAAAAAGACGCCCTGGTATCTCGTTCCGCTCATGCGTCAAATCCTGAAAATGGGCAAAACCATCAAGGCGTATCACGCTTCGATCAAAAAGCAGGTTGATGTTTTTGACGAGCCGATATCGCCTATGCCTAATGGATGGAAACTGGTCACCGGCACAGAAATGTTTGAAGCCCGCGTAAAAGGATACGAATACCTGATTTGAATGTTCGATTACGTTTACAGTTATAATTTCGTTGGAAAAGAAAAAGGTGAGGACGGCAGCTACGTCGCTCACCTTTTTCGTTTTAAAACCCGCCAAAATCGGACAATCATATTCAGGGCAGAAGTTTTTGATGATCCGCACCCGATTGTCGTGGTCAAATTTTTTGACAAAGCTCACCGATTGAGTGAAAAACGCTATTCCTTACTGACCAATACGGGCGGCTTCGGATCCATTGTGTGGACCTGTATCAATATCATGTTTAAAGACCTGGTGGACGGCAATCCTTACCGCTCTTTTGCCTTCATAGGCGCTCCAAAACCGAAAGAGATGGAGCAGAAAAAGATGGCCAATACCCATCGATTCAGGTTGTATGCCAATTTGATGAAGCGAAAATTTACACCGTTGCGCTATCAGCACACCATGATGGAAACCTGTAGTTGCTACCTGATCCTGAACCGTGATTACTGCGAAGACAAACCCGCCGCGATGGCGGAAATGCTGGAAGCACTGAAAAAGACCTACCCGAACGAAGCGAAATGGTGATTTAAAAACGCCCGTGCAACGTGTTTGTACTATGGTGGGGGAGGGAACCCAGCGCCGAATTACCCAAGGTCTTTGTTGCCGTATCGGGACCTGATTGGGATGTATAGCGCAAAAAAATACGCTGACAATCATTGATTGTCAGCGTTTTAGATGGGCAAAAATACCGCCCGGTGGTACCTCCCAGAATCGAACTGGGGACACATGGATTTTCAGTCCATTGCTCTACCAGCTGAGCTAAGGCACCATAGCTGCTGTCAAAAGCGGGGCAAAGATAAGCGCACTTTCAACAAAAAAGGAAGAGGTGCGTGAAATTTTCCTTAAAAAAGTCTGGCGCCTCGTCCAATGCCGCGTTTACCTGCTTCGTTTTACCTTGTCCGCACAAAATTCAAACTGCCCCGCCATGTTTGCCAACTACATCGCCGCGCCTTTCGTATTCGGCGCTTTGATCTGTCTCTACCTCGCCTGGGAGGTCGACAACAAATATGCCCTCTGGATCATCCCCTTCGTGATTATTGCCGCACTGATCTACGTGTTCAGTCCGCAAATCAACTGGTGGCGCTACCGCCACAAGCCGCCGGCCCTAAAACCGGCCCTGGTAGCTTTGCTCGATCAGCATTGCCTCTTTTACCGGCAACTCGACAACGCCGGGCGGCAGAAATTTCGCGACCGGATTTCGCTTTTTCGCATGAGCGTCGACTGGACGCCCATGGGATGGCCCGAGGAAACCCTGCCCGTCGACGTCGAGCTGGCCGTGGCTGCCCAGGCCGTGACGGTCGGTTTCGGGGAGGAAGATTTCCTGTTTCCGGCTTTTGAAAAAGTAATCATTTACCCCTATCCCTTTCCTTCACCCGAATACCCCTTCGCTCATGCTTCCGAATTGCACGAACCCGACGGCTGCCTGCTGTTTTCGGCCGAGCAACTGATGATGGCGTTTTTTCAACCCGGAAAATGGTACAACGTCGGCTTGCACGAATACGCCCGCGTTTTCCAGTTGCAATACCCGAATTTGCCCTGGCCGATTCTTGATCCGGAAGCCTGGCCCCGACTCGAGCGCGTAGCCCCTCATCTGAGCCGCCAACTCGTGGAAGCCACGATCGGCCTGACCGACGTCGATCCGCTGCCGGTCGCTATTCACCACTATTTCACCTTTCCCGAACCCTTCCGCATGCAATTCCCCGAAGAAGCGGCGGTATTCGACCTGATTTTCAAAAAAGCATAAAAGCATCGCAAAGCCGCGGCCGTCAGCACTTTGTGATTTATCATTCATCATTTTTCATTTATCATCTACCCCATGCTTCTCCACACCCGCGGCATTGTATTCAGGGCGGTGAAATACGGCGAAACCAGCGTAATTGCCGATATTTTCACCGAGGAACAGGGGCTGCACAGCTTCATTGCGGGCAGCGTGCGTACGGCTAAAAGCCGCATGCCGTACAGCCTGTTTCAACCCATGACGGTGGTGGATCTGGTTGCCTACATGAAGGGGCAGGAGGGGAGCCTCAACCGCTTGAAAGAGTGCCGGGCCGGCGAGGTTTTTACGGGTATCCCCTTCGATATCCGCCGGGGCGCCGTGGCTTTGTTTATGGCGGAGATTTGTCGGAAAAGTATTCACGAAGGAGAGGCACAGCAGGATTTGTTTGCTTTTCTGCTCGACCAACTGCTTTGGCTCGACACGACGCCGCACCCGATCGCCAACCTTCATTTGCACTTTTTAACCCATCTTTCCGGTTTTCTGGGGTTCCAGCCGGGGGTTGAGGAGGAGGGAGAAGAACTGTTTTTCGATTTGAAAGAAGGCGCGTTTTCCGTGGTGCCGCCGCCTCACCCCCTGTATCTGGAAGTGGAAGATTCGGCGCGATTGATCGATTTGCTGTCGGCGCCCTTGCAGACCGCGCACGAAATCCCCATCAGTCGCCCGCAGCGCAAATTGTTGTTACAACGCATGTTGCAATTTTACCAAATGCATCTGCCGGGCTTTACCGGGGTGAACACGCCCGATATTCTGGAGATGGTAATGGAGTAGCCGGCGCATAAATTTGGCCGGTGAGCGTTCTATGGTGCTTTTTTATCAAAAAAAAGCGGAACAAAGCCAATTTGTCCTAAAATTTGTTCCGTTAAAAATGTTTCCTCTTTCATGAAAAAGATACTCACTGTTATCGTACTGCTGGCCGCAAGCCTTTCAATGGCGCAGGCTCAAGGCATTGAATTTTTCCACGGCAGCTGGCCCGAAGCGCTCGAAAAGGCCAAAGCCGAACAAAAACTCATCTTCGTCGACGCATATGCTTCCTGGTGCGGCCCTTGCAAAAAAATGGCCAGCTCGGTTTTCCCCGACCCCGCCGTGGGCGACTATTTCAACGCCAATTTTATAGCCCTCAAAATTGATATGGAAAAACCGGAGAACGCCGAATTTGCGGGTAAATACCCCGTGAGAGCGTATCCTACCCTCTATTTTATTGATGCGGAAGGCAAGGTGGTGACCAAAAACGTGGGCGCCATGGGCGCTGAACAGCTCGTCGAATTCGGCAAAAAAGCCCTGGGCGCTACCGACAACGCCGTGGACTATGAAAAAGGCTATGCCGAGGGCAACCGCGACCCGCAATTCCTTTACGACTACGTGCGCTGGCTCAACCGCCAGGGCAAACCCTCGCTGAAGGTGACCAATGAATACCTCAATACGCAAAAAGACCTCACCACGCCGCTCAACCTGAAATTTATCCTCGAAGGCGCCACCGAAGCCGACAGCCGGGTATTCGACCTGCTGCTCAAACACCGCGAGGCGATTGCCAAACAGGAAGGCGTCGAAAAAGTCAACAGCCGCATCGAACTGGCGGCCAAAAACACGATCAAAAAAGCCATCGAATACCGCAACGAGGCCCTTTTGCAGGAAGCCAAAAGCAAATACGCCCAGGGGCGCCCCGAGCGTGCCAAAGCATTTGGCTACGAGGCCGATATGCAATATTATGCCGCTGTCAAAGACCCCAAAAACTACCTGAAAGCGGCCTCCGGACTGCGCAAAGACGAAGTCAAAAACAATGCCGCTCAACTGCACGACCTTGTGGTCAAACTGCTGCGCGCTTTCCCCGAAGACGAAAAAGTGCTGGAAGTGGCGGAAAAATGGGCGCAAACCGCGGCCGAAACCGGCGGCCTGCCCGAATACTACATGACCTGGGCCGACACCCTCAAACGTCAGGGCAAAAAAGACGAGGCCCTCAAAGTCGCCACCAAAGCCAAAACGCTCGTGGGCGAACAGGACAACGGCATGAAGGCCAGAATCGATTATTTCATCCGTTCGCTCGACGGGCGCTCGTGATGGAATTTTTTTTGATATTTAACGTTTGTTCCCTTATTCATTCACCTCCCAACACCAAATCGCACGATGCGTTATCTGCTTTTTTCCCTCCTGCTCGCTCCCGCAGTCCTGTTTGCACAAGGTATTACCTTCGAACAGGGCTCCTGGAACACCATTCTCGCCAAGGCCAAATCTGAAAACAAACTGATCTTCCTCGATGCATACGCCGCTTGGTGCGGTCCCTGCAAGATGATGACCAAACAGACCTTCACCAACGCCGAAGTGGCCAAATACTACAACGCCAACTTCGTCAATGCCAAAATTGACATGGAAAAAGGCGAAGGCCCCGACCTCGCCGACAAATACAGCGTACAAGCGTACCCGACCCTCCTGTTTATCGATGGCGACGGCAACGTCGTACACCGCGCACTGGGCTACCACGATGCCGATCCGTTTATCGAGCTCGGAAAAACGGCCAACGACCCGGCCAAAAACCAACGCAACCTCGAAAAACGCTACACCGACGGCGACCGCAGCCCCGAGTTTCTGAAAAGTTACCTGGCTGCCAAAGCCGCCAACAGCGACCCCAACGTCAGCCAGATTGCCAACGAATACCTCGCTACCCAGAAAGACTGGAGCACCGAAGACAACATGGAGATTATCCTCCGTTTTGCCAACGACCCCTCGTCCAAATCATTTGATTATTTTGCCGACAACCGGGCCAAATTCACGGAAAAATTCGGTGAAGACGCCGTGGCGGAAAAATCCCAAACAGCCCTGGGCGAATACCTCCAGAACAACATGGACGCCCCCATGGCCGATATTCAGAAAAACATCGGCCGGATCGTCGGCGGCGAAGAGGGGGCAAAACTGTCGGCCTACTTCCCTGTGATCTACTACCAGAATACGGGCGAAATTGACCTGTACGCCAAGGCCGCGGTCGACTATTTCGACAAGTTTCCGCCCGACAACTGGAGCGAGTGGAACGAAATGGCCTGGTCGTTCTACGAAAACGTCGACGATCCCAAAATGCTCGAAACCGCTCTCGGCTGGGCCAAGAAATCGGTCGCCATGGAAGCCAATTATTACAACACCGACACTTTGGCCGCCCTGTACTACAAGACAGGCAAGAAAAAACAGGCCTTGAAAGAAGCCAAAAAAGCCATCGAACTGGCGAAAAAATCGGGCGACGACTATTCGGGCACGGAGGAGTTGATCAAGAAGATCAAGGAGAAGAAGTAAATCCGCCGTTTTCTCCGACCTTTGCACCGGCTTCATGGCAAAAACACCATGAAGCCGGTTTTTTATTGAACCCAAATAAGCGCCGGCGTGTTAGAGCCGGTTCATATTGTTCACTTTTCCTACGGCTTTGAACCGTACCGCGTAAAAGTTATGTCCAAACACGGTAAAGCACTCGTCGCCATGTCCGGCGGCATCGACAGCACCATGACTGCTGTCCTCCTCCACGAAGAAGGCTGGGAAGTCGTCGGCATCACCATGAAAACATGGGACTATGCCACTTCAGGCGGCGCCAAAAAAGAAACCGGCTGCTGCTCCCTCGATTCGATCAACGACGCCCGTCAGGTGGCCGTCAAACTGGGTTTTCACCATTTTATCGTCGATATCCGCGAAGAATTCGGCGACTATGTGATCGACAATTTCGTCGACGAATACATGGCCGGCCGCACGCCCAACCCCTGCGTCCTGTGCAATACGCACATCAAGTGGAACAGCCTGCTGCGCCGCGCCGATATGCTCGACTGTGAATTTATCGCCACGGGCCACTACGGCATCATCAACGAACTCGACGGCCGCAAATACATCACAAGCGCCAAAGACCGCGGCAAAGACCAGTCGTACGTGCTCTGGGGACTCAGCCAGGAGTGCCTGCACCGCACCCGCATGCCCCTGGGCGTATTCACCAAACCGGAGGTGCGCCAGATGGCTGCCGAACGCGGCTGGGACGACCTGAGCAAAAAAGCCGAGAGCTACGAAATCTGCTTCGTGCCCGACAACGACTACCGCGGCTTCCTGCGCCGCCGCGTGGATGGACTGGATGAAAAAGTCGCCGGGGGACATTTTGTCGACGCCGGCGGGAAAATTCTGGGCAAACACGAAGGCTACCCCTTTTACACCGTCGGGCAGCGCAAAGGCCTGGGTATTGCCCTCGGCGAACCCATGTTCGTGACCGAAATCCGGCCCGAAACCAACACCGTCGTGCTGGGCCGCGAAGAAGAACTGATCCGCAACCACATGATGGTCGGCAAAGTCAATCTCATGAAATACGCCGCTTTGCCCGAAAGCGGCCTTGAAGTCGTCACCAAGGTGCGTTACCGCGACAATGGTACGGTCAGCACCCTGCGCGCTGTCGGCAACGACGTCGAAGTCGTCTTCCACGCCAACGTCAAAGGCATCGCCCCCGGTCAGAGCGCCGTGTTCTACGAAGGCGACGACGTGGTGGGCGGCGGAATTATCCAGGGAGGGTTTTAGGTTTTGGGAGTTGGGTTTTGGGTTTTGGGTTTTGGGAAAAGGGTTGTTCCTGCCCCCGGGGGATGTTACGGATACAGGTATTGGTTGGAGATATATCACTGGCTGGCGTCGGGCAAAGCCCCTGTTTCCTGTCGCCTTATTTTGACTCTTAAAAAATACAGGGACGGGTATTAAAAAAATCGAAAATTCTTTTCGCGGTATCAACAGGCTGCCTACATTAACCGCTCGAAGCAGATTTTTTAACCAAAACAACAACAACGATTGGTCATGCACTCTGCCCGTTTACATTAATGCCGGGACCCGAGCGCCGGTAGCCAGCAAAAAACCGGTACGCCAGGCCATTCTCAACGGGAATCCCCGCGATTTCCGCCCGCCGCCTGCCGCCGTTGTTTGCGCTTGCCTGCCCCTCGCCTCCTGGCCATCCGTTCACCAAAATCAGTTCTTTGCTCATGGCAGCCTACGACACCAGCAAGATCCGCAACGTCGTTCTGGTCGGACACTCCGGCAGCGGTAAAACGACGTTTGCCGAAACGATGCTTTACGAAGCCAAAGCCGTCACCCGCCGCGGTACCGTCGCAGATGGCAACACCGCCAGCGACTACGCCCCGCTCGAACAACAACGCGGCCACTCTCTCTTCACCGCTCTCCTCCATTGCAGCTGGAAAGACACAAAAATCAACATCCTCGACACGCCGGGGCTCGATGATTTTGTCGGTGAAGTGGTCACCGCACTCAAAGTGGCCGATACGGCCGTCATGATGCTCAATGCCAGGAGCGGAGTGGAGGTAGGCACCGAACTGATCTGGGAATACGTGGACAAATTCGACACCCCGACCCTCTTCGTCATCAACCACCTCGATCACGAAAAAGCCGACTTCGAAATGACCCTCGAACAGGCCAAAAACCGCTTCGGCAGCCGCGTACTGCCCATGCAGTTTCCGGTCAACCAGGGCCCCGGTTTCAACGCTATCATCGATGCGTTGCGCATGGTTATGTACGTGTTCCCGGCCGAAGGCGGAAAACCGGAGAAAAAACCCATCCCGGCCGAACACCAGGCCCGCGCCGATGAAATGCACAACGCACTCGTAGAGGCCGCCGCGGAAAACGACGAGGGCCTCATGGAAAAATACTTTGAAAACGGCACCCTCGACGAGGAAGAACTCGCCAAAGGCCTCACGATCGGCCTGGCCCACCACCAGTTTTTCCCCGTCTTCTGCGCCTCGGGCCTCAAAGACATGGGTTCGGGCCGTATCATGGGTTTCATCCACGACATCTGCCCCAGCCCCGCCGACCGCCCAGCAGCCGCCCTCGCCGGCGGTGGCACCAAGCCTTGCGACCCCGGCGCGCGGCCCTGTGTGTTTATTTTTAAAACGGTGAATGAGCCGAAAGTCGGCAACGTCTCCTATTTCAAAGTGTACTCCGGAACCATCAAAACCGGCGACGAACTCACCAATGCGTCCAACGGTACGGTCGAACGTTTTACCCAACTGTATGAATCCGAGGGCAAAACCCGCGATTCCGTCGACGAACTTCGCGCCGGCGACATCGGCTGCACGGTGAAACTGAAAAACTCGCACACCAACCAAACCCTCAACCCGAAAGGTTCCGAGGTGCGCATCGAACCCATCCACTTCCCCTCGCCGCGCATCCGCATGGCCGTGGTACCACCGAGCAAGGCCGATGTGGAAAAAATGGCCCACGCCCTGCACGGCATCCAGGAAGAAGACCCGACGCTGCTCGTGGAGCAAAGCATCGAACTGAAACAGACAATCATTCAGGGCCAGGGCGAAATGCACCTCGATATCGTGCGCTACAAAGCCGAACAGAATTACGGCGTGCACCTCGAATTTATCGAGCCGCGCATCCCCTACCGCGAAACCATTACGAAAGAAGCCAATCAGGATTACCGCCACAAAAAGCAATCGGGCGGCGCCGGACAGTTTGCCGAAGTGCACATGCGCATCGAGCCCTACTACGAAGGCATGCCCGATCCGGCCGGCCTCAACGTGCGCAACACCGAGGTGGAAGACCTCAAATGGGGCGGAAAATTCGTCTTTCTCTGGTGCATCGTGGGCGGCACCATCGATGCTCGCTTCACCAATGCCATCAAAAAAGGCGTTATGTCGAAACTGGAAGAAGGACCGCTCACCGGCTCCTACTGCCGCGACATACGCGTGTCGATTTACGACGGCAAAATGCACCCGGTCGATTCCAACGATATGGCCTTCCAGATCGCTTCTATGATGGCCTTCAAAGAGGGCTTCCTCAAATCGGCGCCGCAACTGCTCGAACCCATCTACGAACTTGAAGTCATGTGCGATGCCGAGTTCATGGGCAACGTCATGGGCGACCTGCAAACCCGTCGCGCTATCATTCTCGGTATGGATTCGGAAGGGCACTACCAGGTCATCCGCGCGCGGGTGCCCTTGAAAGAACTGCACAAATACTCCTCCACGCTGCGCTCGCTTACGCAGGGCAAGGCGAAGTTCAGTCTCGCGTTCTCGGAATATTCGGCCGTGCCGGGCGATATCCAGAACAAACTCGCCAGCGAATACGCCAAACACCAGGCGGAAATGCACGGAGAGCATTGAGATGGGACGTATTGAATTGACAGGAAACGCCGCCCGCCGTGCTGAGAAGCGCGGCGGGCGGTTTGTATGGGATAGCCGGTCAAAGATTTATTGATGAAAAAACAACACATTAACCATGTTTAGCACACGCTCTTTGGTTGTCCCCGCCATCCTCCTCCTGCTTGCGGCTTGCAACGGCCCCTCCTCCCCGGAAACCGGCCTGCTAACTGCCGCCGCCTTCGACCAACAGCTGCAAGCCACACCCGATGCCCAACTCCTCGACGTGCGTACACCGGAAGAATACGCCAAGGGCCACTTGCCAAAGGCCCTCAATATCGACTGGTATGAGGCAAGCTTTGCGGAACAAGCAGCCCGGCTGGACCACAACAAACCGGTCTTCGTGTATTGCCTGAGCGGCGGCCGCAGCGCCGAGGCAGCCGCCCGCTTGCGCAGCGCCGGCTTCTCAAAGGTGTACGATCTCGACGGCGGCATCCTCAAGTGGCGCGCTGCCAACCTGCCCGAAACCAAAGACGACCCCGCCAAAACCGCGGGAATGAGCAAGGCCGACTACGAAGCCCTGCTGAAAAGCGATAAACTGGTGCTGGTAGATTTTTATGCCGACTGGTGCGGCCCTTGTCGGAAAATGGCGCCCTATCTCGAAGAGATCAAAACCGAAATGGCCGGGCAGGTGACGGTCGTTCGAATTAATGCCGACGATAACCAGGATTTGATGAAATCAATGAGCGTCGACGCCCTGCCCGTCCTGCTGATCTACAAAAACGGCGCTCAACTGTGGCGCAACGAAGGTTTTATCGATAAGGCCGGGGTGGTGGAACAACTGAATGCAGTTCGAATGACAGAATAGTAGTTTATGCGGCTTGCATTTGAATAACTTCAAGTTCCGCACCATTCTTCACGGAAACTTCTGCCTTTTGCAGAAGAATTCGGGTAGTAGTATCGTCCAGAAAATAGCTCGCACAATTGTTACACACCTCTGCGGTGACATTCTTTACCAAGACTATAGAAGTCCCCCGTTCGAGAGTAACGGTTACGTGACCCGCTTCAAGGTGACCCGTTTTACAGATTGGGCATACGGTCATTGTTGTTTGTTTTTTTGTTTAAAATCGTTTGACCACAATTCTGTTGTCGGCCGGTATGCGGTGATAATATAACAGGTTTTATCAACGTCATTCTGGCTGACCACGACATGCAGCGGCTGTAAATCAGGAAAACCTAACACCAGATAACTGGGATAAGGTTCATCTTCGGGGTAAGACTTGATGATTTCACCAGTTATAATGACAGCCTCAACTTCGTCCGCACTAATGTTGCGTTTGAACATTTGTTGCACGGCATGATTGCTGTATTTAAAGTCAGAACAAGTCAAATATTTCAGGATTCTTGTAGCAAATTTACAAAAATTACAACTGCTCCCAAGTGAAATACCTGCTCGCCATGTCCCTTTTCTCCCTGCTTTTCGGTTGCCGCGACAAAAAAACGCCCGAAGCCGCCCGCGCCTGGCCTCAGTTTCCGGCCTCCGACAACCCGGCCCTGCACATCGAACCGGTGGCGCTCGACAGCGGTTTCGGATTGTATTCTTTTTTTATCGACCCCAAAGGCGAGTCGGTGTACGTGTTGGCCTTCCGGCAAACGGTTGCCCAACCGCGTACGCCATACGAAAGGGCGGAGGCAGAAGCCGGTATTTTCCGGCTCGATCAGCAGGGGAAAATCATGAAACGTTTGCTCATCCCGGAGTCCCGCCTGATCTCGGGCGCTTCCTTCGGGATGCTCGACGAACAGTTGCTGGTGCTGCTCTGGCAACATTTTGCCATTGTTGACCCTGAAAAAATGCGCATCGTGGGTGAAATCCCCGTGTACGACGACAAATTTTTCCCCAGCAAACAACCGCTGGATGAAATGACCTTCGACGAACTGCGCGACAATTACGCCATTGCCCTCGATGCTGCCCTTGATGGCTGTAAAGAAGGCCGCTGGCTCGACTGGACGCCCGGCGGCGCCTGGTTCGTGCTGGCGACCGCACCCGATGGCAGTCGCGCCGCCTGGTCGCCGCCCACTTACTTCGACGAAGACCTGGAACCGCTGAAAAAACGCTTCCCCCCGGCGGCACCGGCACTCCCCGAGCACCCCGAAGGCCTGATCGCCGACGGCATCGGCTCGCTCCGCGAAGTCGAATACCTCTCGGGCGGCACACAACTCGATTACCCGAATTACAAAAGCCGGCTCATCAAACAACACGAACTGCGCCTGGGCGAAAAAACGGCGCGTTTTTCCACCTCCGATCGCAACCGGCACGACCTCCATCTGGGGCTCGCCGACAATCTGCGCCTCACCACTGCCGACGGCGCCGCCTGGGTGAGTTTTGAAGGTGTTTTGTACCGGATGAAATAATTCAACGGGCGACTTTCCGACCCAGTCGGCGCAATTCGGCAGCAGTGGTCAGCCCGACAGACCGCTCCTTTTCTGCTCCTTTACTATCCAAAAACACCAAAGTAGGATATGCTTTGATCTGAAAGCTCCGGGCCAGCGCTACCCCTTCGCCGACTTCGGCATTGACTTTCAGGCTGATGAAATCGCGGTTGAAATCGGCGGCCAGTTTACCGTCGGTAAATACGTCCCGATCCATCACCCGGCAAGGCCCGCACCAGCTGGTGTAGAAATCGATGAAGACCGGCCGACCGGCCAGGCGGGCAGCTTCGAGGCGACTGACGAGGCTGTCGGTGTGAAATTGCAGGGTGGCTTTACCGGCATTATTGTCTTTTTTCCAGGGCGGATTCAGCGCCACGCGGTACTGACAGGCATTCAACAAGAAAAATCCGAGGATAGAAAACAGAACGGCGAATCGGACAGTATGGCGTTGGCGCATCTTGATCATGTTTCAGGTGAAAACAGGACGCAGACTTGCCCGGGTGAGTTGCCTGACAGATTTGGTTTATCCTGCACCACACAACACCACTACTCCCACGATAAATAAAAGGCCATAAGCGATCGCGAGGCGCCGCTCCAGTTGAATGATTTTTTTCTCCGACACGGCTTTTTTGCGCAACAGCCAGTTGCCCGCCAGGATAATCTGCAGCAATACCAGAGAAATGATTACATAACTCAGCAGATAAATTTTATCCATCAAAACCATGTAGCCCGTGTCGGGCAGGGCGTTGCTGTACGTTTGTTGAAGGAAAACTGCAGTAAGCAAGCCGCCGATCGGAAGGGAAGAGCGGGTGTCGACGTACGAGGGGTGGGCCAGTAAGGCGCCGATGCTGATGAGCATGACCACCAGAATGGGCAACAACATTTTTAACAAAAAATAACTGAGCGGCCTGGCCAGTGTGATCGTGTAACTGAGGTTGCTGTATTGGCGCGCGTTTTCCTCCGGGTTGCCGAATGCCGTGCCGTAATCGTGTAATTTGCTTTCGAGCCGGGCGCCCCGGATATTCCAGCCGACCATATTGAGGGTGTTGCGAATGCTCACGCTGTTGGTATCGGGCAGATACACCAGCGAATCGGCGGCGTGCTCTGGGCTTTCGATCTGGATGTCGAGCGCGTGTTCGTCGAGCGGAAAACG
The DNA here is from genome assembly GCA_016787345.1 of Saprospiraceae bacterium. Lineage (GTDB taxonomy): Bacteria > Bacteroidota > Bacteroidia > Chitinophagales > Saprospiraceae > M3007. The sequence continues at coordinate 15,889 of JAEUUU010000015.1, forward strand.
CCCCAGCAAAAAGGAGTGGAAAAAACGCCCTTCTACGCGAAAGATGCGGTAATTGCTGCTGTCGCGCATGATCAGGTGCGTGCTATCGCCGGCCATCACCGACATGGTGCTCCATTTTTCAATGGAATTCACAAACTCGAAATTAGTCGGATCGATAGCGCCCTTCCATTTGAACCAGATATAAAAATCGGCGTAGAACGAATGCTCGTCCATGTTCAGGTCATACAAGTTCATCAGGTACATCCCGACGTATGCTTTTTGGGGTTGGGCCTGAGAGAGCCGGGGGGTGCAGCACAGGAGGGCGAGCAGCAGGAAGGGTAGTAAGCGCATAGGGACAGGTCGGCGGCCGCCCGGTCACAAGCAGTAGGCGCCCGCTCCGCCCAAAAATACAATTCCGCCGTTCAAACCCCCAATTATTCCATGCCAAACCGGTTTTTACCTCGCCACCAAGTTCTAAACCCGTATCAACCCTGTTTTTGAGCAATGAGGATCAAATCGTTGAAAGGCAGTTCGGGTCTTCGCTCGTCGGTCATCCGTTCGAGGTGCAGCAGGGAAAATCCGTGTACAAGCAGCGCTTCCGAAAGGTAATCGGCCTGGTGGTAGTACAAATACAGCTGGTCGCCGGCCGACGATTGGTGAATCCCCGATTTGGCATAGTCGTCTTCCATGGTGCTGAGGTACAGGATGCCGCCTGGCCGCAACACGCCCGCCGCGTCGGCGATGAGTTGCGCGGCTTCTTCGCGGGTCAGGTAGGGCAGTCCGAAACCGCACATAATGGCATCAAAAGTCCTGTTCAGTTGACTGACAGCGCGGCAGTCCATCACCTGAAAACTTGCGTCGGGATTGTTGGCCTGCGCGAGTTCGACCATCCTGGGCGCCAGGTCGGTGCCCAGGATTCGGAAATCAGGTCGTTTTTGCAGCAGGTATCGGGTGTTGTTTCCCGGGCCGCAAGCCAGTTCGAGCACTTCGGCCCCCGAAGGGCTAACGCGTTCGCAAAAAAGATCGAGCGAGGCATGGTACCTGCTCACGTCCATGAATTTTTCCTGGTAGTCGACTGCGCGCCGGTCGAAGACGGATACGGCTATTTGATTTTTATCCATGAGGATGCAAAGAATTGAGGATGCGAGGATGCGAGGATCCTCAAAATCGTCATCCCATTAAAATCCCCAGCAACTCCTTCGCGGCTTTGGCCACTACGGTGCCGGGGCCAAACACGGCGGCTGCGCCGGACTGGTGGAGAAATTCGTAGTCCTGCTGCGGAATGACGCCGCCCACGACCACGAGGATGTCTTCTCGGCCGAGTTTTTTGAGTTCGGCGACAGTTTGCGGCACCAGGGTTTTGTGGCCGGCGGCGAGCGAGGAGACGCCGAGGATATGTACGTCGTTTTCGGCGGCCTGGCGGGCAGCCTCGGCCGGCGTCTGGAACAGCGGACCGATATCGACGTCGAAACCGAGGTCGGCAAAAGCAGTGGCGATCACTTTGGCGCCGCGGTCGTGGCCGTCCTGGCCGAGTTTGGCGACCATGATGCGGGGCCGGCGGCCTTCGCGTTCGGCGAATTCGTCGGCCAGGTGGCGGGCTTGTTCGAAATCGGAATTGTCGGTCATGGCAGCAGCATATACGCCGGCGACGGCGCGGGTGGTAGCGGCGAAGCGGCCGAAAGCCTGTTCGAGGGCCAGGGAAATTTCACCCAGGGTGGCACGGGCGCGGGCCGCCTCGATGGCCAGGGCCAGCAGATTGCCCTCGCTTTCGCCTTTTGCAGTTTTTTCCAAAGCCGACAAAGCCGCCTGCACACGGGCGGGGTCGCGCCGGGCTTTGGTCTCCTGAATACGCCGGATCTGCGATTCGCGCACCGCCGCGTTGTCTACTTCGAGGATGTCGAAGGGCGTTTCGTCACTGACCTGGAAGATGTTGACGCCCACGATCTTGTCTTGCCCCGAATCGATGCGCGCCTGCTTGCGGGCAGCGGCTTCCTCGATGCGCAGTTTGGGCAAACCCGCCTCGATGGCCCTGGCCATGCCGCCGTGCGACTCGACCTCCTGGATCAGCGCCCAGGCTTTTTCGACCAGTTCGAGGGTCAGGCTTTCGACGAAATACGAGCCGGCCCAGGGGTCGGCGGCGCGGCACACGTCGCTGTTTTTCTGGATAAACAACTGGGTATCGCGGGCGATTTTGGCGGAAAAATCGGTGGGCAGCGCAATGGCTTCGTCGAACGAATTGGTATGCAAACTCTGCGTGCCGCCCAGCACCGCCGCCAGGGCTTCGATGGCCGTGCGGGCCACATTGTTGAAGGGGTCCTGTTCGGTGAGCGACCAGCCGGAGGTCTGGCAGTGGGTGCGCAGGGCCAGCGACTTGGCGTTCTGGGCGTTGAACTGGCGGAGCAGTTTGGCCCAGAGCAGGCGGCCGGCGCGCATTTTGGCGATTTCGCGGAAATGGTTCATACCGATGCCCCAGAAGAAGGAGAGCCGGGGGGCAAAATCGTCGATGTCGAGGCCGGCAGCCAGGCCGGTGCGGAGGTATTCGAGACCGTCGGCCAGGGTGTAGGCCAGTTCCATTTCGGCCGGAGCGCCGGCTTCGTGCATATGGTAGCCCGAGATCGAGATCGAGTTGAACCGGGGCATATTGCGGGCGCAAAACGCGAATATATCCCCGATGATGCGCATGCTTGGCCCCGGCGGATAGATGTAGGTGTTGCGCACCATGAATTCTTTGAGAATGTCGTTCTGGATGGTGCCCGAGAGCAGTTCGGGCGCCACACCCTGTTCTTCGGCCGCGACGATGTAGAACGCCATGACCGGGACGACGGCCCCGTTCATGGTCATGGAGACCGACATCTGGTCGAGCGGGATTTGATCAAACAGGATTTTCATATCCTCCACCGTATCGATGGCGACACCCGCCTTGCCCACGTCGCCGACCACGCGCGGGTGATCGGAGTCGTAGCCGCGGTGGGTCGCCAGGTCGAAGGCGACCGACAGGCCTTTTTGTCCGGCGGCGAGGTTGCGGCGGTAAAAAGCGTTGCTTTCTTCGGCTGTACTGAACCCGGCGTACTGCCGGATCGTCCAGGGCTGGGTGACGTACATGGCCGAATACGGGCCGCCGAGGAAGGGCGGAATACCGGCTACAAAGCGCGGGGCGCGGTTTTCAGGCGCGGGTGCGGGCGCGGGGCGCAGGCTGGGATCGAAGGCGATTCGGGAAAAATCCGGTGCAGGCATGGCGATTTCAGATATCGGCCGAAATATCGGGCAAATCAGTGTCGCGGCCAGCTGGCAGCGCGCGTTTTTTCCGGTTAAATAAAATACCGTTGCGGACTCCGCATCTTTGCAGGAACTTTAAGCGAAATTCAGATCAATATGGAAACACCGCTCGACCAGCCCCAGACCCCGTTTGAACCGCCCAAACGTATGCCGCTCGGCAAGGTGGTGCTCATCAATTTCGGCGTGATGCTCGTCTACATGGCCCTCACCAGCCCCCTGGCCGCGAGTGGCGGCCACGAAGCCGGCCTGGGCATGCTCGTCGCCGACGCCATGCTGGTCGTGGCGCATGCCGGCCTGAGTTTTATCCTGGGCCTGATCCTCATTTTCACCGACCAGCGCCACGTGGGGCAGGCCCTGCTCATCTCCTCGATGATCGTGGGCGCCGTGGGTTTCGGGTTGTGTATCGGGAAGGCGTCGGTGTTGGGGTGAGGTCT
>JAEUUU010000070.1 GCA_016787345.1 Saprospiraceae bacterium
TGGTTCAAAAAACTCTCTGAAAACAGCTGGATTCGGGCCGCCCATATCCACTCCGGCCAAACCAACGAACGCGTCGCCGAATCGGGCGGAATCGCCTACGGCGAATTTCAAAAAGACTATTCCGACGAAGATATCGCCGCCACGGCGCTCAGTCTGGGCCACCAACTGACCCGCGGCCTGCGGCTGGAAGAGGGCCTGAGCTATGTTTTTCGCGATTATCTCTACCAAACGGCCCGCGATATCCGCATCAACGGCGGCCAGTATCAGGTGGAAACCCTGCAACCCTGGACGCAGCTCAGCTGGTCGTCGACCTCCGGCCAAACCACCCTCGCCGGCGGCCTGCACGGCTTGTGGTGGCTGCAAAATCAGGTCCGCGTCGAGCCGCGCCTCAGTGCTGTGCAACGCATTGATAAACAACAAACCGTAAGCGGTAGTTGGGGTATGCACAGCCAAACGCCTACATGGTGGCAATTTGATTTTGAGAACGAAAACAACAAACTCATCCGTTCCAAACACACGGCCTTGCGCTATGCCTGGCGTTCGGCCAATGATACCTGGCGACTCAGCATCGAAGTTTTTGATCAACAAATCTCCGACGCCGCGGCGATGCAATATTCCGGGGGTATGGTTTCGTCCCTCAATGAAAGCGAAGCGCCGTTTCCCTACTACTTCAATCCTAAAACATCCTCCGAAGGGCGCAACAATGGCGCGGAATTCAGTGCCGAACGCCACTTCAATACTGGCTGGTTTTTATTGGCCAATGTTACTTTTTTCCATGCTGAAACCCGTGTGGAGGGCGGCGATTGGTTGCGCGCGCGCTGGGACCTGGGGCATATCCTGCACCTCAGCGGCGGCAAGGAATGGCGCCGGACAGCCGGCGACAACCGCTTCAAAACCTTCGGCTGCAGCGGCCGCATCAGCTGGTCGGGCGGCTTGCGCGCACTGCCCATCGACCTGGCCGCTTCACAGGCCGCCGGCGCAACGGTCTACGACGCCAGCCAAGGCTTTTCGGAACAACAACCCGACTTTTTCCGCCTCGACGGGCGCGTCTACTGGCGCACGAGCGTGGGCGACCGGCGCAATAGCACCTTCGCCATGGATTTTCAGAATATGACTTTGCAGGAAAATGTCGCCTACCGCTACTACGATGCCTGGACGGGGCAGGTGGAGACCAAACTGCAATTGAGCCTGGTGCCGAATCTGAGCTGGCGACTGGAGTTTTGAAGGGCGAAGAACAGGGCGGTATGTGTAAAAAAAGACAGGATGGACAAGATTTACAGGATAAAACGGCTTTGCCGCGTGAGGTTCATCCTGTGCATTCTGTCCACCCTGTCGAATATTAACTTGCTTTAAATTAAGCGATTAAGCGTATTTTACAGCATTACTTCTTCGCCTTCGAGGCCTTCCCCGACGCTTTTTTCGCTTTGGCTTCGCCGGCATCCGGGTTGACCGGCAGGTGGCCGGCGGCTGCGTCGCGGACGTAGGTGCCCCAGGTCAGGTTGTTGCCGCCTTCCACGTGCGAAAGGGCCTTTTCGATGGCCATTTTCGCGGCGTGCTCTACGACCCATTCGAAGTTTTCCTCGCCGACCGAGTTAATATCGGCGTCGGGGGCGGGGTTGCAGAAGTCGATGGCGTAGGGGATGCCGTCGCGGATGGCGAATTCGACCGTGTTGAAGTCGTAGCCCAGGGCGTGGTTGAGGCGCAGCACGTAGTCGTGCATTTGGTCGAGCAGGGCTTTGGATGCCTTGTGGTCGGCCACATAGCGCAGGTGGTGCGGGTTGCGCGGCTCATAGTCCATGATGCGCACGTATTTGCCGCCCAGGCAGTAGCAGCGGAAGTAGGAGTCGAACTCGATGGCTTCCTGCAGGAGCATGACGAGCGTATTGGTCTCGTTGTAGTCGCGGAAGAACTCGTCGTAGTTGTGGATTTTATACACGTTTTTCCAGCCGCCGCCCGAGTGGGGTTTCATAAACAGGGGGAATCCGCCGAGGTATTCGATCATTTTTTCCCAATCGAGCGGGTATTTCAGGTTGCGAAAGCTCTGGGCGCTGGTATCCGGCGGCATTTCTTTGGAAGGCAACAGGATGGTGCGGGGCACCGGCACGCCGACTTTGGTGGAGAGGCAGTTGTTGAAAAATTTCTCGTCGGCACTCCACCAGAACGGGTTGTTGAGCACGGCGGTGCCGTTGAGGGCGGCGTTTTTCAGGTAAGCGCGGTAAAAAGGTACGTCCTGGCTGATGCGGTCGATCATGACGGCGTAGGGCGTGGGTTCGCCCTGCATGAGCTCTTCGACGAGTGCGCGTTCGGCTTGTACGCCTTTGACGTTTTTGGAATTAACGCGTTCGACGAAGGCTTCCGGGAAGCTGCTCTCCTTCCCGTGAAGGATTCCGATTTTTTTCATATAGCAATGGTCTGTTGTGAAGAATGGCGGGTTTCGCTTTGCGACAAAACTAACGCAAACGGCAACTTTCAAGGCAATCACAGCCTTTTTTTGAAAAAAAAATTACACGCCCGCTACTATACGCAAACCACTGTTCTTTGGGTATAAGCGCAGGTTTACCCTTCAGTCGTTATAGAGCGTCGCGGGCGCCTGGATTTTCAGCGGCTGCCCGACTTTCTGAATCATGGTGTCGATCACGGCTTCCTGGCCCTGATAACGGGCGTAGAGGCGCACCGTATAATTGCCCGGTTTGCGGTAGGTATAACGGAGTTTACCCTCCACAAAGGGCTGGCGACTGGCGCCGTCGCCCGGATCGATCTCGTAGATAGCGCCCTGGGCAAAATTGGTCATCTGAAAAGTATAGGGCGTGCCGGCCTCCGAATCGGTGTTGGAGCGCAGCAGATTGCCCGGAATGGCGGCAATGGGCCGAGAGGCCTGCGGATCGGCGTTGCGGGCGTCGGCGTTCGATTTGGCCTGCAACAACGCGCGCTCGGCCGCCCGTGCCGCCGACTGACGGAAAAAATACAAACCAGCCAAACCGGCCAGGCCAACGCCCAGAACGATGAGCAATACGACGGTTTCGCGGTTCGATTTGCGGGGAACGGGAGCTTGTTCGGTCATATCCATCTTTATTTCAACGACAAAGATAAGTTGGGCGTGATTGGAATGATGAATGATAAATGATGAATACATTGCGAACGTGTAAGATTCATCATCCATCATTTATCATTCATCATTAAAAATGCGTCGGCTCTGGAATCTCGCCAAAGTGCTCGCCTCCTACGGCCTCACCCGTCTTTTGCGGCGGCCGGTGCAGTGGGGGTTGCCGGTCACGGTGAGCATCGAGCCGACCACGGCCTGCAATCTGCGCTGCCCGGAATGCCCCTCCGGACTGCGCGCTTTTACGCGCCCGACGGGCAATTTGCGCGCCGATTTTTTCCGCCAACTGGTCGACGATCTGCATAAAGACCTGATCTTCCTGATCTTTTATTTTCAGGGCGAACCCTTTATCAACCCCCGGTTTCTCGACATGGTGCGCTACGCCCGCGACCGCGGATTGTACACGATCACCAGTTCCAACGGACATTTTTTTGACGACAATACCGCCCGCCGCACCGTCGAATCGGGCCTCCACCGGCTGATTATTTCCGTCGACGGTACCACGCAGGAGGTGTATGAGCAATACCGCGTCGGGGGGCGGCTCGAACAGGTGCTTGAAGGCGCGCGGCGACTGGTATACTGGAAAAAAAAGCTCGGTAAAAAACACCCCCGCATCGTTTTTCAAATGCTGGTAGTGCGCCCCAATGAGCACCAGATCGGCGATTTTCGCCGCCTTGCGCGCTCGATCGGCGTGGATGAAGTACGCCTGAAAACCGCCCAGGTATACGACTATGCCCGTGGCAACCCGCTGATCCCGACCCTCGACCGCTTTGCGCGCTACCGGCAAAACGCAGACGGCAGCTGGTCGGTTAAAAACGCGCTGGCCAACCATTGCTGGAAACTCTGGCATGCCTGCGTGATTACCTGGGACGGCATGGTGGTGCCCTGCTGTTTCGATAAAGACGCCCGCCACCGTATGGGCGACCTGAAAACGACATCCTTCCGCACGCTTTGGCAGGGCGAAGCGTACCGGAATTTCAGGCAAGCCATTTTACAAGGCCGTGATAAAATTGACATTTGCACCAATTGCACGGAGGGTTGCCGCGTTTGGGCCTGATGAACTTTTTCTCATAAACCCTTATCTACCTTATACCCCCCCCCATCAACCTCCTTAACACAGCGAGCGATGACCATAAAAGAAGCACAGGAAACCGTGGACCAGTGGATTCGGACCATTGGCGTGCGGTACTACGGCGAACTGACCAATACGGCCATTTTGATGGAAGAAGTGGGCGAAGTGGCGCGTTTGATGGCGCGTTTGTACGGCGAGCAGTCGTTCAAAACACCCGAACAGGCCGCCACGGCCAAAGAGGACCTGGCCGACGAAATGGCCGATGCGTTGTTTGTCCTCATCTGCCTCGCCAACCAGACGGGCGTCGATCTGAGCGCCGCCCTGGAAAAAAATTTGCAGAAAAAAACCGTCCGCGACGCCGCCCGCCATGCGGCCAATGAAAAACTGCGTTGAAACATGCCTTTGCCTGTTGCCCAAAAACTGGTTGCTTTTTTGCAGCAAAAAATCCTGTTCCGACCAGTCCGGCTGCCGGCGGATTACTGTTTCCAGTTCGACCAACCCTTCGAAGAAATCTGGGTGCCCTCGAATGATTCCGGCATTCGCCTGAATGCGCTGTTTTTCCCTGCACCCCAACAACCGGCCCGCGGGGTGGTGTTGTACTTCCACGGCAACCGCGATAATTTGCAGCGCTGGGGGCGTTATGCCACTGATTTTACCCGGCTGGGCTACGATTTTTTTGCCCCCGATTACAGGGGCTACGGAAAGACGCCCGGCATTCCCGATGAAAAAGTGTATTTCGCTGATGCAGAGCGGGTTTACCGGTATTTGTGCGACCGCTATCCGCCGGAAAAAATCGTGCTGTACGGCCGCTCGCTGGGTTCGGGCCTGGCGACTTACCTGGCTGCCCGCGTGACCGCCCGCATGCTCATCCTCGAAACGCCGTTCGACAACATCCGGAGCCTCATGGCCAGTCACCTGCGGCGCGAAACGCTTCCCTTCGACCCCGTTTACCAATTCCCCAACGACCGGCACCTCGATCTGGCCGATCTCCCGGTCCTGATCTTTCACGGCACCCGCGACCGCGTAGTGCCCTTCGCTTCGGCCGCCAAACTGCGGCAATTCCTCAATCCGGACGATGAGTTTGTCACGATCAACGGCGGGGCGCACAACAACCTCGACCAGTTTGCCCTGTACCACGAGCGCTTGAAAGCGTGGTTGTAGGGTTTTGGGTGTTAGGTTTTGGGTTTTGGCAAAAGGGTTATTTCTGCTCTTGAATCGGGTTTTGGGTATTGGGGGTTGGGTTTTGGCAAAAGGGTTGTTGCTGCTCTCGAATCGGGTTTTGGGTATTGGGGGTTGGGTTTTGGCAAAAAGGGTTATTTCTGCTCTTGAATCGGGTTTTGGGTTTTAGGGGTTGGGTTTTGGCAAAAGGGTTGTTGCTGCTTTCGGACAATGTCACGAGGCAAAGCCTCGCGCGAGCCGTGGTAAATTTCTACCCGAACCCCAGGCATATCCTGAGAGCAGCAATAACCCTTTTTGCCAAAACCCAACCCCCAATACCCAAAACCCGATTCAAGAGCAGCAATAACCCTTTTTGCCAAAACCCAACCCCTAAAACCCAAAACCAGATTCGAGAGCAGCAATAACCCTTTTGCCAAAACCTAACACCCAACCCCCAAAACCTAACACCCAACACCTAATTCAGCGAAAACTGCACGGTCACCCCGGCGTTCAGCGTCGTGATGGGGAACGATTGCGAGGTTTTCGGTACGGTGCGGCGGTAGTCGGTGAAGAGGCGCAGTTTCAGGCGTTTGTTGAGCGCGTAATCCACCGAGGGGTTGATGCTGATGGTGCGGGCGCCGCGGGTCGGCACGGCTTCTTCCAGTTGGTCGAGGCGGTGGTTGACGGTGATGTCGTCGCGTACTTCCATGTCGAACTTGAAGTTCATGTCGTTGCTCGTACCGGCCGAGCCGCCCGAGGGCGGAGGCGTGGTGCTGCCGGGTTTCGGTTTTTTCGACTTGCTGCCTTTTTTGGTCTTTTTGCCCGTCAGGAAGGGGATGTTTACGTTTTTCAGACGGTATCCGAAGCCGACGGAATAGGAGGTCGAGCGGGTTTCGGCGAGCTGGTAGTCGATGAAAGACATGGCCAGGGTGCGCTGCTTTTTGAAGTCGGCGCGGAAGCTCATGTCGTTTTTCAGTTTGACGTCGAGGCCAAACAGCGGCGCGAACTGCTCGTTGATGACCACCTGCGGGATTTCGTAACGCGCGATGTAGTTGTAGTTGAGCGTATCCACCTGGTAGGGTGTCGACGGGTTGTAGAAGATGTCTGTGTTGTACGAGTTGACCGTGAGGGTGCTCTTGTAGCCGTGAGAAACCTGCACACTGGTGAATATATCTTTCAAATTACCGATTTTCGACAGGCCGTTGTAATTCAGTTTCCAGTTGACGGCCGGCAGTGTTTTGAAGATATTGAGGTTCACCGTGTTCGGGTCTTTGTCGGTATAGGCCGCGATAAACGACGGAATCAGTACCTCCTGCTGAATTTTACCATAGCCATAGCGATAGCCCGAGCCGTCGAGTTCGTGCGGATCGACGTTGCCGGCGGTATTGCCCAGGCGGTTCGACACGATGGCGCGGTTCGACTGGTAGCGGGCGAAAAGTCCATCGAGGTCGTTGTTGAACAAGGTGTTGACGGCGAAATAGGAGATCGTGTACGAGCCCAGGTCGCGCGCGGCACGGTGCTGGTAGTCAACCGAATCGGGGCTGAGGTTGAAATTCTGGTCTTTGAACAGCTCGGTGCTGTTGCGCACGTACTGCCGGTTGGCGTTCAGTTCGATGCGGAAATCCTGGAAAGGCTCCACGGTCATACCGGCGTCGAAGTTCTGGGTGTAGTTGCGCATCACCTGCTGGTTGAGTTCGGGGCGCTGCGTGATCCAGCCGTTGCGCGCGGCCTCGTCGAGCCAGCTGGACGCCGGCTGAACGCCGGCCACGAATGCCCAGCCCGGGGCGGTAAAGCCTTCACTGAGACCCATGAGGCGGGTTTCGGGCGTGAAGCCGGGGATGACGGTGCTGTAATTCTCGCTGTACGTGAAGCGCGCTTTGCGCACGAGCATGAGCGGGCGAAGGGCAATCCGTTCGGCCACCGAGGGGTCGCGTTCCTTTTTCTTTTTGTCTTTGTCTTTTTTGTCCTTGCTGTCTTTACCGCCAGCCGAAGGAGCATCGGCAGCGCCGTCGCGGCCGCCTGCGCCGGGCTTGCCGCCGTCTTTGCCGGCGCCGGGTTTGTTGCGGTCGCGCGGGGTGACCGGGCTTTTATCGTCTTTGGAATCGAAACCGGAGGGATCGGCGCCGGGCAGGCCGCTGCCCGAGGGGTCGGCGCCGCCGGGGCGTCCTTTGTCGTCGCCGCCCCGACCGCCGCCGGGGGCGGTTTTTCCGCCTGCGCCGCGTTTGGCAGGGCGATTGATTTTGCCCAGGTATTTGCTCTTGTTGTAGAGTTGTTCGAGGTTAAAATCGCCGTTGATCTGGCGCAGCGAGTTGTTCTGAACCACGTTGCCCAGGTTGCGCGAATTGACGTAAGGCTGATACTGGCCGGCGTCGAGGTTCTGGAGTTTGAGCGACTGGGCCGTCCAGGTATACCCCGCCGTGTAAGAGGCTTTTACCGTGATCCAGTCCATAAACGGAATGGTTTTGAACGGCAGGGTGTAGTTCAGGCTGGCGTTGTGGCTGTACAGTTTCGGGCGGCCGAGGTTGCGCATATTGGTCCAGATCGAGTCGCGGCGCTGTTCTTTGGTGACGCGTTCGCCGTCGGGGCCGAATTCGAGGGGCTCGTCGATAATGCTGCGGGCCTGTGCATCGAAGTTGAACCGCAACGACTTGGAGATATCCCAGCCGAGGTCATAGTTGCGATCCCAGGTAAAGCGGCGGTTGTAATACGTATTCAGCGAGGGGGCTTCCCCGGCAAAGCGCCAGGTAGTAATGCCCACGATACGTTCGAGGTTGGTACTGAACCCGTAGGTATTGGGGATTGGATTGAAGTTGAATTCGGTGATAAACTTCAGGTACTTGTCATTCTTGATCAGTTTTTTGAACGGCTGGATGGGTTTCAGTCCGGTCGTGTACTGATAGTCGATCCCGCCCTTGTATTGGTTCAATTGGTCATTGATAATAAAGGGGTTGCGTTTGCGCTGCTGGTTGAATGCATAGGTGAAACTGAAGTTGGAAATATCCCAGGGCAGCGGCACTTTTTTGCCCCGGCGTTCCATGCGCACGTTGGTAAAGTTGTAGCCGCGCACGGTGGTCACGTCCAGTGCCTGCTCGCGAATCTTCTCGCGCTCGGCCGGGTCGGCGGTTTCGCGTATTTTGTCTTTCAGTTTGATGTCGAGGTCGTAAGGGTCGTACTCCGGGATGCGGGTGGTATTGGAGTACTGGGCGTAGAAGGGCACTTTGATGCCCGATTTTTCCGGCAGGAGTTTGCCCAGTTCGAGGTTGGTGGAGAGGTCGTACTGCACCACTTCCTCGCGTTGGCGCTGCACGAGTTTTTGTTCGATGCTGCCCCAGCCGATGCCGGTGTAGCTGCCCGCGGCCGATACGTTGCCGAAGTCGGCGAGTTTCATATCGACCCGCGCGAGGCCGGCCACGCCGCCTTTTTCATTAAAGCCGACCAGTCGCATTTCATTGACCCATACCTCCACGCAGTGCGGCTCCTTGTTGGGGTCGACGTTGCGCACACCGATCATGGCGCCTTTGACGTAGCCGAGGTTGGGGTTGCCCACGACCGATATCTTGTTGGCCGGGTTTTCGGGGTCGGTTATGGTGAACAATTGCCCGATGGGGAAATCCGGGTCGGCGTTGCGTTGTTTTTTGACCTCGGTGAGCAGGTCGAGCGGGAAGTCGAAGTTGTTCTGCGGTTTCCACACGGCCTCCTTGTAGCGCGGGTCGTCGGGGTTGTTGTTGCCGTTGAGGTCGGCCAGACGGGAGGGCGAGAGCGGGATTTCGTATTCGTAGTAGTTGGAGTAAAAGTCGGAGCCGAGGCGGATAAACACGGTCAGGTCGGTGGTATCGAGCAGTTCGTTGTCGTAGTCCTGGCCTTCGGCGTGCACGAACATTTTGAGGCGGTCGAACTGGCGCAGGTCCATGTTCAGGGTTTTGAAAATACCCTTGGCGTCGCACCAGTTGAGGTCGCAGATGTCGAGGGCGAGCGCCTGTTCGTTTTGAAGAATGTCGGGGAATGCGCCGACGGAGTTTTCACGGGAGATACCCGGCGGGATGGTGTAGTTGAAAGGCTGTCGGGCCGAGTTTTCCTCGATGCTCACGGCGTTGACGTCGAAGGGCGTAGGTTCGATGGGAATATCGCAAAGCGACAGCGGCTGGGTGAAGCGGCGCCACTGGTTGCGGCCCAGTTCGAGGGTGGCGAAGCGGAAGGTGGTGCGTTCGTCGAAGCCTTTCCAGAGCATCCGGATAAAGCGGATGGAACGGAAGTCGCCAAGCCCGTTGACGGTGCTGCGGATGGGCGCCGGGGCGTCGAGCGGGAGTTTGAAGCGGTAAAAAACGAAATCCTGGCCGTTTTTGTTCACCACGCGTTTGTCGGTGATCAGGTCGGCCAGCACGGGGTTGCTTTCGTCGAGTACTTCCTGGCCCAGCACGGCGTCGAAGGTTTTGGCCATGGGGATTTTGTAGCGGAAGTAAGCCTCGGTTTCGTTGAGCGAGTTGTCCTGGTTGAAGTCTTCGCGGTCGGGGTAGTTGGTCGCGAAGTTGGTGATATTGCTGTTGGCGTCGGAGACGGGGGAGTTGCCCTCCGTGCCGTTGAATTTGAGGTAACGGGCGATAATGCCGTCGTTGGGTCCGAAGCGCGGGTCGTTGAAGTAAACGAAGTTGTCGTTTGAAGGGTCTTCGTTGATCGCGGCCTTGGCATTGGGCGACAGGAAGGAGTTGTTGATCTGGTCGAGCCAGTTTTTGAACTCGGGGAACTGGCGTTCGCCGTCGTCGTTCAGGCCGTCGAGACCGATGTCTTGCAGGGCGCGTTTGGCCGGGTCGTTGTCGAAGGCATTAACTATGGGCGGCAGCACGGGGATGCGGCCCCAGCGGGTGTTGGCGGTTGCGCCGCTGCCGGCGCCGGTGGGCAGGGCATTTTCAAAAAACTGGCGTGAGTCGCGCATGATGTCTTCCGAGAGCGTACCCAGGTCGATGTACATATCGCCTGCGCGCGACACGGAAGAGCCGTCCTCTTTATCCATGTAGGGGTTGAGGATCCAGAATTCGATAAATTCGATGTTGGCGGCTTCGAAGTCGTTGGTATTCAGGCCTTTCATAAAGCCGGTCCAGCGGGTTTCGGGAGAGACGAGCTCGCCGCCGGCGGTCAGACCTGCCGACAGGCCGGAATAACCTTCCGGGATTTCAAAGTTGTAGGGGCCGCGCTGGCGGGGGTAAATCGTCACGTCGAGCGGGCGCAGGAAGGAGTTTTCGGCCGGCGAGAGCTGGCGGTTGGGGAAAATATCCTGATAGTCGAACTGACGCGCGTAGGGGTTGTTGGCGTCGATGCTCTGCAGGGCGCTGGGGTCGGCCAGGTACCACGACATGCGAGCGCGGTTGGCGCCCAGCGCCAGCGAGGTATCGTTGGCTTCGGGGAACAACGAGAGGTCGCCCTGCGGTACCGAGGCGATTTGCCAGAGGTTGGCCGGCAGCGAGAGCGGCAGGTTGGCGGTGCTGCCCTCGAAGTCGTCGATATACACCACGCCGCCCTTGTCGGCGCCCTGGTTGATGGCGCGGTTGTGACCGGGCTGGAGCACGGCGACCTCGGCCTGGGCGGTAATGCTGGAGGGTTCTTTGGTTGAAATGAGCGGCAGGGCGTCGACGGCCTTGGTGAGCCAGGGGGCGTCTTTGGAAATACCGACGTCGAGCCCGTACATTTTGTTGTTGATCGGGTCGTCGCCGAAGTTCACCTTTTGGGTCAGCGGCCTTTCGAACAGGTTCATAAAGGTGGCGCCCAGGGTGACGTCTTTGTTTAATTCATAATCAAACCTGGCCCCGAGCATGGTTCGGCTTTGGAACCCGAAAGCGGTATTGTCTTCAAAACTGACATTGACGTTTTGGCCCGACTGCAGGATGGCATCGTTCAAAATCTTGATTTTGCCGATGTTGTAATCCACGATGTAATCGGCGCCTTCCACCAGCTGGCGGCCTCCGGCGCTGACGCGCACCGAGCCTTGTGGCAGGTTGAAGGTGCCGAGCGAGATTTCGGAAGAGGTGGAGGATTTGTAGGAACCGCGCAGGGTGTAGCGGTTGAGTTGCTGAAACTCGCGGGCGCGGAAAAGCGTGGAGTCGTAGAGCTGGGTGTAAGCCAGTGTTTGGGCCAGTTGGGCCGAGTCGAGGGCCGGGTTGGCGGCCTGGAATTTGTCGATGATGTATTCACCGAAGGGTTCGAGCACGGGAAACATGACGCGGCCCGATCGCAGGTTGATGGTCAGGCCGGGCACGAAGTCGAAAATACCGTCGGCCCCGGGGTCGCCCTGCAGGTTGAGGTTGTCCATGTTGAACACCTGGAGCAAGGGGCGCGATTTGAATTCGGTGGGTACAAGTGCGCCGTCGAGGAAACGCTTTTGGCCTTTGCCCGGGTCTTCGTAGAAAATGTCGAAGCGGAACTCCTGCGGATCGACGTTGGCCGAGCCGATGGCGTACACGTTTTTCATCATCAGGTCCCAGATCGGGTAGCGCACGTTGGCCGTGGTGCTTTTCAACATCTTGACGAAGAGCACGTTCTGATTGAGCGAGTCGCCGTTGGGCACGTCGCTGGTGATTTCCCCGATTTTGTGCGGCTGGCCGTTGTAGGTGTATTCGAGGGCGACGCCCACCACCTGGTCGGGCTGCACGTTGAGGTTGATGCTGATGAAGCCGAGTTGTTCGTTGTACGAAAATTCCGAAGGCGACAACATACGGGCGCGCACCTTTTCGAAGTCGCGGATCTGGACGAGGTTGTATTCGTTGGTCAGGCGCGATACGACTTTGTCGGCTTTGCGGATGTCGGAGTTGGGATCGGTGATATCGCTGGCGAGTTCGGGGTAGAGGCCGTTGTTGACGTTATCGGGCAGGGGTTTGCCTTTGATGTCGTAATAAATCGGCGTACGGGTAAACGCGTCGTTGAAGGGGTCAGGTTCGGCCAGGTCGGTCAGGGCTACGATGTCGCGCACGTTTTCGGTGGCGAGTTTGTCGTTGGTGATCCAGACCTGTATCTGGGTAATATTGAACAGCGACTGCGGCACGGGCAGGCAGGACATGGCCGGTTCGAATTCGCCGCGGTTCCAGTGGCTGATGAAGAAGTGGCGGTTTTCGTCGTATTCGTCGGCCTGCACTTCAAATTGTTGCACCTGTGCCGCGCCTTGCAGGGTAATGCTCTGCTGGCGGGAGCGCTGCTGACTGGCGAGCAGGGTGGCGCGCAGGTGACCGAATTTGAGTTCGGTCATAACACCGAAGAGGTTGGTGGCGCCTTTGATGAGTTGGGAGCGCAGGGGCATGGAGACGTTGCCCGCCTGGATATTCTGGATGATTTCGTCTTCGGAGAAGCCCTTGGTATCGTAGTGGAGCTTCATCTGGTTGTCGATATCGAAGGTCGCCTGGGTATTGTAATTGAAGTTGAGGTTGAGTTTTTCCCCGATTTTGCCCGTGGCGCTCATGTTGATGTCCATGTCAAAATCGAAGTTGCCGTTGCGTTGCTGGCGCAGGGTCAGGATCGGGTTCTGGATCTTTTGGTAGTTGTAGCCAAAAGTCAGGTTGATATTGCCCTGGGGGCGGATATCGACGTTGGTTCCGCCGAAAAGGCGGTCGATCAGCGAGGTTTTGACGTCGAATTTGGCGATCGGGTCGTCGAGGCCCACGGATTTGCCGCTGGAGGAGACGCCTTGGAGGCGGTCGAAATATTCGCGCTGTTGTTGTTCTTCGCGCCACTTGAGGTAGTCGTCGAAGGTCATGTAAGTGGGGGCGCGGTAAAATTCATCGCCGATTTTTTCGGTGATGATGTACATATTGGTTTCGGGGTCGTACTCGACCTCCTGCTGAATGGCCTTGGGGTCATTCAGGTCGACGGGGTTTTGACCGCCGCCGTTGATAAAATCATCGTAGCGCTCCTGCAGTGGCGGCGGGGTATCGCGCACGGTTTCGGCGAGCCGGTCGGCCAGACTGGTGTTGGCAGCCACGGGTCGTTCTGTCGCCACGGGGGGCGTTTTTTCGGGGAAAAAGAGGGTAAAAACATTCTCACGTACCGCTTTGGGCGCCGTAAAGGCAAAAAGCGCGGTCAAGCACAGCGTTCCGAAGGCCGCCAGCAGGATGTTCTTCTTCGTCATCTTCAAAAAAGCAGGTATAGTTGGATTCAGGGCCGGAATGAACCGGCGTGAGACAATGACGCGGGCTGCGTGAAAAGGGTTGCCTGTAGCGCCGACCGCCGCTGTAGCGCCGACCTCCAGGTCGGCGATGTTGAGAGCAGTAATGTACCGCGATTAATAGTCAAAGCTACTATCGTAAATTTTAGCGTAAATACCGATTGGAGCAATATAGCATTATCGCGGGGTGTTTCTGCTCTCAGCATCGCCGACCTGGAGGTCGGCGCTACAGTGGCGGTCGGCGCTACAGCGACAGCGCCTTCAGCGACAATTTGATCAACTCTTCCACTTTCGTCAGCCCCGGATGGTCGCGCAGCACGGCGTTGAGCGCTTTTTGCACCGCAATCCGGTTGAAACCCAGTGCCATGAGGGCCGACAGCGCTTCTTCGCGCACGGTATTGTCGGCCGCCGGCAGCAGTACAGGCGCTTCGGGCGTCTCGCGGGTGAGTTTGTCCTTGAGATCGAGGATGATTTGTTTGGACGCCTTGGGACCGATGCCTTTGGCGCGTTGCAGCACGTGGGCCTGTTCGCCGATAATGGCCGCGCGAATTTCATCGACCGTCATGGCCGAGAGCAGCAGCAGGGCCGAGGTGGGCCCCACGCCGGTGACGCCGATCAGTTGGACAAAAAGATTGCGCTCCGTCTGCGTGGCAAAGCCGTAGAGTGACTGCCCGTCCTGCGTCACGTGAAAATGCGTGTAAATGGTTGTTTTTTCCAGTCCTTGAACGGCGGTGTAAGTGCTCAGGGGGATATGAACGTGATAACCCACGCCATGGACATCCACCACCAGGAAAGCCGGACTCCGGTAGGCGATCTCGCCTTTGAGGTATGCGTACATGGGGGCGAAGGTAATCACTCCATCCAAATACCCTTTCTGCCGAGCGCCGCGCCGTTGTCTTTTACCACGACGTAATAGAGCCCTGCAGGCAAATCGGGTATGGTAAGTGAAACCTGTTCGGCGGGTGTCAGGCTGCGCGACAGGTGCAGACGGCCGTCGGCGCCCAGCAGTTCGACCACGACACTGGGGGCGGTGAAATCGCGGAAGCGCAGGGTCAGGCTTCGGCGGCCGCTGTCGGGCCATACGTCGAAGTGCGGCGAGGGGGCGGGCGGGTCAGCGGCGGGCGTCAGGTTGGTGTAGGGATGCGTCATAAAAGCGATGCCGCCGCCGTCGAGCAGATTGGAGGAAAAGTCGAAATAAGCGGCGTGTTCCTGGTGCGAACCTTGCCCCCAGGGCGTCCAGCAGGGCGAGGAGACCCAGGCCGGCTCCCAGTACAAAACGCCCGAGCCGCCCCGGTTGATGACCTCCTGGGTCAGATCAATGAGCCACTGGCGCTGGTTGGCGGGACTGGCGGGGGCATAGTCGGGATGGACGGAATTGATGATGTTGTTGGCGTTGTCGTTGCTCTGGGTCGTCCAGATGTAGCCGGTTTCGAAGATCATGACGGCTTTGCCGGGGTAGTTTTGGCGCAGTTGGGCGATCACGTCGCCTGTGCCGGCGATGGTGGTAGGCTGGTGCCAGGCCCAGTAGTACGACAGGCCGATGACGTCGAAATCGGTGACGCCGTTGTTCCAGAAGCCCTGCATAAGCCAGCCGGCGTCGGCCGGGTCGGCGATGTGCAGGGCGATTTTGACGGACTTTCCGGTGCTGTTCTCCACGTCGCGCACGGCCTGGATGGCCCGGTTGAAGAGCTGGCTGTTGCGGTTCCAGTCGAGCGACCAGCCGGCGTCGGCGGCCGCGGAGAGCAGGATGCCCTTGTTGGTTTCATTGCCGATCTGGACCATTTCGGGCAGCAGGCCTTCGGCGTCGAGGGCCAGCAGGGTGGCGGAAACGTAGTTGTAGAGCGAGTCTTTGAGCAGGGGCAGGTTGTCGACTACGCCCTGCCAGGCCGCCGGCGCGAGCTGGTGGCTGGGGTCGGCCCAGCGGTCGGACAGGTGGAAATCGAGCAAAACGGCCATACCCAGTGCCCGGGCGCGCTGGATGCTTTGTCGCACGTCGTTGAAGTCGGCGTAGCGCTGGCCGTTGTTGAGGGTATCGTACCAGGCCGGGGTGTGCCAGAGGCGCAGGCGCACGAGATTGCAATTGTGGTCGGCGAAGATCTGGTAGGGGTCTTTGGGCTGGTTGTTTTCCTTGTACACGACGCCGCAGTCTTCCATTTCGTTGACGTAGGAAAGGTCGGCGCCGAAGAAGAAGGATTGGGCGGGCAGCGCGCGGGCGCCGCTCAGCAGGATCAGGGTAAGGAGAAAACGAAACGGATATGTCATGGCAGAAATCGGCTGATTGATAAGGCGGGCGACAAGATAGAACAGATCAAAAAGAGTTGATGGGGTTTATATTGGTTTATAGGGGTTTATGTATCCGCCATGCTAAAAAACAGTAGATTTGCCGCAACTCCGCCGCACAGGCTCCAAAACGCACAATGAATTATTTACCCCTTCGGGAAATACAATATATTTTAAAACAAATGCTCGCCGACAGCGGCGGGCTTGATCTCGCTTTCGACGACCTGTCGGGCCGGCTCGCCAACGGCCCCCGCTACAACCAGCTGATCGTGCTCAAAGCCCGCTACAAGGAATCGAAAAGCCAGTTCTATGGCGGGAAGATCGACTACCGCGGCGAATTTGAACAGGTAGCCAACCAGGTGCGCGACGGCTTGCTCGACCTGATCGACGCCCTGCAACCCGCCGATTTGCGCCCGCCCGAGGATTTTGAAAAATTTTTCAAAAGCCTGCAAACGCTCGTCTACGACCTCGACCGCGCCTCCCAGCCGCTTTTCCAGGTCAACTGCGACCGCTCGCCCGCCACCCGCGCCTTCCGCAATGCCATGCGCGAAAAACGCGCCCAGCCCCTGCATCTCACTCTCGTACTGGCCTGCCCCTTCCAGTCGCCCAACAGTTTCGCCGAACGCCTGATCCTCGAAGAGATCGACCGGCTCGACGCCGACGCCGATGCCCGCCCCTATTTCCGGCGCCGCGAGGAAGACAACCGCGTCAAGTTGCAGTTGATACCGGTCGACATCGATGAAAACGACTCTTTCGACGCCTTCCGCCGCGAATTCGGCCGCGCCCACACCGACTTTTTGCAAAGCAAACAGCAATACACCCACGCGTGCTTCGCCTTTGCCCTGCACGAAAAAAACTGGGAAGATTTTTTGCCCGAATACCTGGCCGCTGCCGCCGGGTGGCTGCGCGGACTGGCGGCCGAAAACAAGGGCAAATACCAGTTTTTCGTGGTGTTTTATATCGAAAACCTGCACCACCCCGAGCGGCTGACCGAGGCCCAAAAGGATAAAATGACCGCGTTTGCCGCCCTGTCGGAACAATATCCCGACTGGATCACCCTACTCACCGAACTGCCCGAAGTACCCGCCGACGAGGTAGAAAAATGGCTGCACAAAGTCTCCCGCGACGGCTTTTCGCCCGCGGCGCCCGAGGTGCTGAACCAACTGGCGCAGTCGGTGGAGCACAACGCCCCTCAGCGTTTCCACGGGCCGGAACAGTTCGACATGTTCGACGTGGAAAAAATGCAGGCCGCCGTGTACCGAATCGCCCGGCAAACCGCCCAACAACTCATCCAGGCCAAAATTTGACCCAATTTTATCGCTATGCCCACCTCTTTTCAAGTGTACGCCCGCAACGGCCAAAAAGCCCTGCCCGAACGCCCGGTCAATACGTACATCGACGATCCGGCCCGATACCTGCCCTCCGAAGGTCTGGTCAATGCCGTCAACGTCGCCCTGGCGCTGGGCCAGCCCCTCTTGCTCACCGGCGAACCCGGCACCGGCAAAACCCGCCTGGCCTGGCATATCGCCCATTTTTTCGGGCTGGGCAAGCCCATCGTGTTCAACGCCCAGACGAGCTCGGCGGCCAAAGACCTCTTTTACCGCTACGATGCACTGGCGCATTTTCAGCACGCCCAAACCCAAAAAGAACTGCTCCAGCCCGAAGAAGTGGAACGCCGCTACATCCGCTACCAGGCGCTCGGCGAAGCCATCCGCGCCGGCGCGCCCCGCGTGGTGCTGATCGACGAGATCGACAAAGCCCCCCGCGACCTGCCCAACGACGTGCTCGCCGCCCTCGAAGACCTGCGCTTCGATGTACCCGAAATCAACAAACAATACCCGCCCGAAGGCCAAAAATTGCCCGCCGAGCACCGCCCGATCATTATCCTGACCTCCAACTCGGAAAAAGGCCTGCCCGACGCCTTCCTGCGCCGTGTCGTGTATTACAATATCCCCTTCCCCGAACCCGCCGAACTGCTGGCCATCCTCCAACTCAAAACCCAAAACCTGTCCAAAGAAGAACTCGAAGCCATCATTCGACACTTCAACCTGCTGCGCGACGAAAACTTCGTGCGCCTGCACAAAGCGCCCGCCACCGCCGAACTCATCTTCTGGGCCGACCTGCTCCAGCGCAGCGGCTTCCCCATCCTCCAACTGGATGACTTCGAAGACCTCGGCTCCAGGGAAAAACAAGCCCTCCTCACCAGCTACGCCGTCATCGCCAAAACCAAAGAAGACCACGACGCGCTTAGAAAAAAAATGGTGATGGAAAAGGTTGATAGAAAAGGTTGATAAGGTTTATAAGGGTTTATTCATCATTCATCATTCATCATTCATCATTCATCATTCATCATTCATCATTCATCATTCATCATTCATCATTCCAATAAATGTTCTCCGTCTTCCTCGCCCAACTCGTCGACGCTCTCGAAAGGGAGGGTTTTGCGCTGGGCGTGGACGGCCACCTGCGCCTCCGGCGGCTGCTCGAATACCTGCCGGAAGACGCGCCTCCCGAACGGCTGCGCGATGCGCTCTCGACCATCGTCGCCAAAACTCCCGACGAACAGAAACAGTTTGCCCTGATTTTCGATCGCTGCCGGAAAGAGACGGAAAACCTGCTGGGCCAACTGGATTTCGAGCTGCCACCGCCGCCCGCCGGGCCGGAACCTGAACCCGTCGACGACGACGGAAAAAAACAGCGGCGCAACAACCGGCTCCGGTTTGCCGGCGCCGTCGGGCTGTACCTCGCCCTGCTGATCGCCGCCGATTTTTTTCTCCGCGATAAAAATTTCAAGAATCAGGTCGACTACCCGCCGGTGCCGACCGCCGTCGATATCACTGCCGGCGCCAACACGACCATCACGCTCGATTCCAATGCCCTGGCCGGTTTTCCCCGGTCGGCACTCCGCTATGGCTTTTCCGGCGATACCGCGACGACCCTGCAAACGCCATTAGCCCGCTATACCCTCGCCGACGATGGCGGCCGGGTGCTGGCCGAGGCCGGCAATACGCCGGGGACCGATACGCTGAACATACACCTGACGAGCTTTTCCACCCAGATGGACGGGCTCAAACAAATGACCGTCGCCCACCGGCTAATTTGGAAACTCAGCGTCCGGATCGCCCCGCCGATCTCGCAAGACACGACCGGGCCGTCCGAAATCACCCACCGCTTTCAATACCTGCCCGACGACCGGATCGCCCGCGACAGCCTGCTGATGCAACTGCGCGCCCCGGCCCCCGATCCCGTGCTGGCCTGGCTGGCGCGCTGGCACTGGCCCCTCAAGGCCGGACTGCTGCTTTTGCTCGGCGGCTTGCTGGCCTGGCTCGTGTGGCGCCGCGAACGCCGCCGCACCCCGCCCCTCGTGGCCGAACAGCAGCGCCCCGACCGGCCGCCCTACGTCTGGAACATCCAGCTGGACGAGGCCGCGCGGCGCATCGAACACGGGCCCTCGTTTTATACCCTCGTCAATCGCCTGCGCCGCCGCGAGGAGGAGGAAACCCGCCGCTTCGACCTGCCGGCCACGATTGCCGCCACGATCGAAAAAGGGGGCCTGCCCCAGTTCCGCTTCCGGCCGCTCACCCGCCCGCCCGAATACCTGCTGCTCATCGACCGCCGCGACGCCAACGACCACCGCGCCGCCCTCTACGACCAGCTGGCCCGCGCCCTGCAAAACCGCGAGGTGCTCATCGACCGCTATTTTTTCAACGGCGACCCGCGCCTCTGCTGGAACGAACAACACCCGCAAGGCCTGGGCCTGCGCGAATTGGCCAACCGCCACCCCTTCGCCCGCCTCGTGGTGCTGAGCACCGGCCACGCCCTGCTCGGCGTATCGGGCCGCTTTGCCGCCTGGACCAAAAACCTCGACGCCTGGCGCACCCGCGCCCTGCTGAGCCCGCTCGACCCGGCCGCCTGGGGACAGGCCGAACGCCGGCTCTCGGAGCGCTTCACGCTGCTGCCCGCCGCCGCCGACAGCCTGGCCTGGCTCGCCGAACTCGACCGCGAAATTGCCCCCGGTATTTTTCTGCCCGCGACGGTGACGCCCCCCCCGCCGCCCATCCCGCTCGGCGGCCCCCTGATCGACACCCTGCGGCGCTACTACTCCGCCGACGAACTGCGCTGGATCGCCGCCTGCGCCGTGTGGCCCTCGGTACACTACGACCTCACCCTTTGGCTGGGCCGCCTGCTGCGCAGTCCGCGCCCGGCCCCAGCACCCCGACTGCCCTGGTGGCGGCGCTGGCTGCTGCGCCTGCGCCCGGCCCCGGCCCCCGATGCGCCCCGGCGCAAGGCCGAACCCATCATCGCCGCCGACGAACTGCTGTCGCTCTTCCGGCTCGAATGGTTCGGACAGGGCGAAATACCCCGCGCCGAACGCGATACCCTTGTGCAATGGCTCGAAACGACCGACCCCGGACTGCTCCGCTACCTCCGCGCGGCCCTGCACGGCCTGCTGGCCCAACACCCGCCCCCGCCCGACAGCGCCGCCTGGCCCGAATTCGAGATGAACCTGGCCCTCAGCGAGTGGCTGAGTACCGCCGACCCCCGGCGCAAGGCCGAACTGGAAACCCGCATCGCCGAACTGCTGCGCCGGGGCGTCAAACCCGATTTTACCGTGGCGCGCTACCTCGACCGGCCCCGCAGTCCGCTCGATTTTATTTTGCCCGAAGGGCTGAAAAAACTCGTACACCCCGCCGGCCGGCCCGGACTGGGCTGGCGCGGCTGGTGGCGCGATACGCTGCGGGCCGGCGCCTTGTGGATGGCCTGCCTCGCCGCCGCTTTGTGGTGGCAGCCGGAAGCGCCAGCCGAATGCGATGGCAAGCGGGTTTACTGGCGGGATGCAACATTATGCCTTGGACGATTCTACGACGACGAACTGCTGTTTAATGAGCGTTACGTCTGCGATAGTATTTACGGAGGGCTTGATGCTGAATCCTATGGAAAATATTATCGCCAATTTTCCAGAGATTATTTGCCCTCAAAGGGTCAAAGAGATTCTTTAAACAGGGTTTATTTTCGCTACGGCGCCCTGGCCTTCTACAACCGGGGCGTACAGTTCAGCCGCGGCGCCGACAGCCTGCGCGCCCGCGGCGACGGCGCGGCGCTGCGCTTCGATTCGCTGGCCTGCGTCTTTTTCCGGCAGGCGGCCCTCACCGACCCCGCCCTGCCCGAAGCGCAGGCCGCCGTCGCCTGGTGCGACAACCCCGACGCGGCCCTGCCCCCGAGCGCCGCCCCCGAGCGATACGCCGACCGCCGCACCCGCGACCTGGTACTGGGCTTCCGCGATCTGTTCGGTCAAAAAGGATATGTTTTTGAGGAAAATTATCCCAACCTGATCGCCCTGCGCAAAACCCAAAACCGCGCGCCCGACGCCTGGGAAGACTACCTCGTGGTGCTGTACCGGGATGCCGACAGCGTATGGCAAAGCCAGGCGCTGATCTGTACCACGATGCCGGGACAACGTTTGGTACTGCAACCGCTCAACAGTGCCGGTGCAGCCCGCATCCTGCCCGGCCAGTACCGCGAGGCTTATACGCCGGGCCAGTACCGCCAGGGCAGCGCCAAAGCCCTGCCGGCCCTGCGCCAGACAGGTGTGGTGGCCATCAGCCGCGACCGCAACAAAAACGGCCTCATTGATGCCGACGACCCCCGAGAGAGCGGAAGTGCGTACAGCCTGAATATCCACTGGACAGGCCGTGATACCCTGCCGGCCAGCGTGGGCAGCTGGTCGGGCGGCGACCTGGTGATACCCGGCCGCGCCGACTGGGCCGCCTTCCAGCGCCGCTACGAAACCGCCTACGCCGCCCAAAAACGCCCCTTCACCCTTACCCTCTTCGCACAGGACGAGGCCCCCGGCCCCGCCGCCCTGCTCTTTGCGGCCGCCCCAGTCCCTTCCCCTTCACCCTCCACCTCTTCCCCGGCTACCGGCCCCGTGCCCGCGGCTGCCACGACCACCGCGGCCGCGGCAGCCCCCCAGCGCCCCGGCCCGGCCATGGTGCTGGTGGAAGGCGACCGCTTCACCATGGGCTGCCTGCCCGACCGCGACGGCGACTGCCAGGACGACGAACAACCCACCCGCGAGGTACAGATTCGCAGCTTCTACATCGACCCGACGGAGGTGACCAACAGCCAGTACGCCGCCTTTCTCAATGCCTACGGTAGCGACCAGGTGAAAGAAGGGGCCTACGCGGGGCAGGAGATGGTGGGTGAATATATATGGGGCGTGCAAAAAGACCCCGCCACTGGCGCCTGGCGCCCTGCCGCCGGCTACGAACAGCACCCGGTCGTGTACGTGACCTGGTACGGCGCCCACGAATACGCCCGCTTCTACGGCCTGCGCCTGCCGAGCGAGGCCGAGTGGGAATACGCGGCCCGGGGTGGTAAAAAGACCAAAGACTACCGCTACGCCGGCAGCAACAATCTGGATGAAGTGGCGTGGTACGACAAAAACAGCTACGACAAAGGCGAAAACAGCCCTGATTATGGCACCCACGCCGTACGCGGCAAAAATCCGAACGAACTCGGCCTGTACGACATGAGCGGCAACGTGTGGGAATGGTGCGCCGATACCTGGCACGAAAATTACCAGGGCGCCCCCGAAGACGGCAGCGCCTGGACGGCGGGCCGCGACAGCAAGCGCGCCGTGTTGCGCGGCGGTTCGTGGCTCATCATTGATTACGTTTGTCGGGCCGCCGTCCGCGACGGGGCTCGATCGCATCTACTGGGACGACCTCAGCGGGTTCCGTTGCGCCAGGGATGGGCAGTAACCCTTTGTACTTTTACCCTTTGCGCTTTGCCCTTTTTCTTTTTTTTTGAATTCGGCGAAGCCGAAAATTTTTTTTTGAAAAATGCCGATTTTTGGGGCGGGAGCTGCCTGAACGCGCCGTGTTGCGCGGCGGTTCGTGGAACAACAATGATAACAATTGTCGGGCCGCCAACCGCAACAGGAACAATCGCAACAACAGGAACAACAACAACGGGTTCCGTTGCGCCAGAACTTCTCCGAAGGGAGGAAAGAGAACAGTATGCACGGGGTGTGTTTACGGACCGTCCCGGCCAAGATGAGAAGCCCACGGGCAGCTGCCGGGTTTGGCATTCCCTTCGGGGGGGCTGAACCGAACAGGACGACAGGCTCGCCTCGGTTGGTAGGCCCGGGCAACCGGGATCGAAGACCGGGGCGGGTCTATTTTTTTCGTCGTCGTTTCTTTTTCGGCGGTTTGAAAGGTCCTGCGCCGAATATTTCCCGCACGAGTTTGCGGCGCAGCCGCCAGGTGTCAGCTTGCAGGGCATGGCCTTCCCAGCCGTGCAGGCCGGCGTGAAGTTCTGCCAGGCTGATGCGACCCCGGTGGTAGTCGTCGATGCGGCGGCGGGTACGGCTGCGGAAGCGCCGTACGTTGGCGGAGGGCAGCAGGCGGAAGCCGGGAAAGATGCGAAACCCCAGGAAGGTAACGCCTTCGTTGGTTTGGTAGATCCGGCTTTTACGTTCGTGGAGTTCGAGCCGGAAATCGCGCAGAAAGGCTTCTATGGCCGTTTTGACGGCATGGAGTTCTGCTTTGCTGTGTCCGAACACGGCAAAGTCGTCTACATAGCGCAGGTAGGCGCGACATCGGAGTTTTTCTTTGATAAAATGATCGAGCCGGTTGAGGTAATAATTGCCCCAGAGTTGGCTGGTCAGGTTGCCGATGGGCAGGCCTTTGCGCCGCTGGAGGGGCGTGAAGAGGTCGTCGCCGGGAAACCAGGCGAGCGCATTTTCCTGGGGGTTGCTGTTGTCGATGATCAGGTCGCAGAGCCAGAGCGTATTTCGGCAGCCGATTTTGCGCCGGAGTTCGTTTTTGAGCAGGTCGTGATCGATGGAGGGGAAAAATTTCCGGATGTCGCATTTGAGTACGTAGGGGTAGGTTTTGCACCATTGAGCAAAACGTTCGACGGCCGGCCGGGTGCCTTTTCCGACGCGGTTGGCGAAAGAGTCGTCAATCATGCTTTTTTCGAGGATAGGGGCGATCAGGTTGCACAGCGCATGGTGTACGACCCGGTCGCGGTAGGGTGCGGCGGAGATCATGCGCGGTTTGGGGTCGCTGATGTAAAACGCCCGGTAAGGGCCCGGCCGATAGCTTAGGGCGAGAAGTTCGTGTCGCAAGCGAAACAGCGCCGGTTCGAGTTGCAGGTTGAACCGGGCGACATTGGACTGAAAGCGTTTGCCTTTTTGGGCCTGGGTAGCAGCGGCCAGCAGATTTTGAAAATCGATAATGGTGGGCCAAAGGTTTTTGTGCGTTTTCATGTCAGGCTTTTGAGCCAGGCGCCGGCCTGGATACCGATTTGGTTGATTTTTTCCTGTACCAGTTCATAGCGGCGCAGATCGATGCAGTGCAGGTCTTTGGCCAGCCGCAGGAGGTACCGAAGTTTTTCGAGACCGAGATTGGCGTTTTGCAGGGCCTGTTTTTTGGCGAGGTCACGCGAATAACAGGCGACCAGCAAGTGTTCGAGCACTTCCGTGAGGGTTGTCTGGATGCGATCGGCCAATACGAATTTTTGACTGCGCGGGAAGCGGGTCAACTGAGGAATCAGGTATTTGAGCAGGTCGTAGGTGTGGGCGACAATGGCAGGCTCTTCTCGCATATTATTGTTGTGATTGGTATCATTCATCGCTCATCATTCATCGCTCATCATTCATCGCTCATCACTCATCACTCCTCCTTCATCCCCCGCATTCCGTTATTCAGGCCCCACCCCCAACCCCTCCCCCCGAGTACTCGGGAAGGGGGGCGGATGGAGGGTTGGTATTGTTTCCGTTCAATAGATGATACCACAATAACTTCGATCGGCCGCACCTCAAAGCCACCTCCCCACCCTCAGAAAAAAACACCGTGAGATCTCGGCCATACCGGTTGGCATTTACACTGCCTGAATGAAGGAATGACCCTTTTGAAAATCCGCGCAAACCCGCGTCATCCGCGTCATCCGCGTTGCCATCCTGTCCCGATGGGCTCCTGTGTTCAGGGAGGGGCAACAAGATTCATCACTCATCACTCATCACTCATCACTCATCATTCCTCCTTCATCCCCCGCTTTCCGTCATTCATCCGCTCTTTTTTGCCGTACTCCTGCCTGCAGGCGCATTTTCGCAGCAACAAAAACACATTATTCACTCAAACAAAATTTGCGCTATGAAAACGAATCTGTTGAAATTCGCGGTATTCCTGCTCCTGGCGGTTGCGCTGACGGCGACGGCCTGCAAAAAAGACAAAAACGATCCGCTGCTGCAGGACGCCATCGAAGGGCGCTGGACGGTGGAGTCGTTCAAAGTTGCCGGTACCGAGCTCATGGGTACGGTGGTTTCCGGGGCCACGATTACCTACGAACCCAAGGCGAACGACAACAAAAAAGGCGACTTTACCCAGACGGTGCGGTACATCGAAGAAGGCCCTGAAACCCTCGAAGGCCGCTACGAAGTGATCGCCCAGGATCGTATCCGTATGATCTTTGAAAGCGATACCTTGGTGCTCCGGGCTGAAATCGACGACAAACGCCTCGAACTGGCCGGCGAACAGGACGGCCTGCCGATCCAGCTCAAAGCAAAACAGTAGTTTTTTTAATGCTGAATGATGAATGAGGAATGATGAATGGTTTATAAGGGTTTATATCAATCACGACGAATTCATCATTCCTCATTCATCATTCCTCATTCATCATTCCTCATTCATCATTAAAAAAACGTGCGCAACAAACTCCTTCTCGCATTTGGGCTGAACGCCTTCTTTTATCCGGTGTTGCTGTATGTCAACCTGGATGAAAACAGCAGGGCGTGGTCGGCGATATTCGGGGAGTTGTTTCCGATCCTGTTTTCGGAGTACGTGGCGGGTGCGCTGGTGATTTTCGGATGGTTGTATGTGGCAGAATGGCAGCACGCGCGGTTTGAGCGCTGGTTTGGCGAAGAAATTATTTCGCGGGGCGAGTTTTTGCCCAATCTGGCGGCTATTCTGGCGTTTGCCGCGGCCAATCTGGCGATCAATTACCTCTCGATCCGGGGAGTGTACTGGATGCAGATTTATTTGTTGGGGAGGGCCGACCAGGCGATTGTCGCCGATACGGAATACAGCCGCATGTCGATGCGGTTTACGTACGCCAATTACGTCATCATGTCGCTGTTTGTGTATTACCTGCTCACCAACCGCCGCATTCAGCAGCGAGCCCGGGAAGTGGCGCTGCGCGCCGAACGCGCCCGGAAAGAACAGGTGGAGGGCCAGTATGCGCAGTTGCGGCACCGCGTCAATCCGCATTTTTTGTTCAACAGCCTCAGCACGCTGTCGTCGCTGGTGCAGGTCGACGGCGAACGCTCCGAGCAGTTCATCGACCGCCTGTCGAAAGCGTACCGCTATATGCTCGAAAACCGCGACCGCCAGACCGTCGCGCTGAAAGCCGAACTGGAATTTTTACAAGCCTACGCCTTTTTGCTGCGGACCCGCTTCGGCAACAAATTTCAACTGGATATCAATTTGCACCCCTCCGTCGTCGAACGCGGCCAACTGGTACCCCTCAGTCTCCAGCTGGTGCTCGACCGCGCCCTGCGCCACAACCGCATGTCGGCCCAGGCGCCGCTCTCGGTCAGCATTCGCAGCGAAAACGACGCGATATTGATCCAAAACAACCGCCAGCCCCGCCTCGAACCCGATCTCAGCATCGGCGACAGCGACTGGACCGTATTCGAAAATTGCTACGCCCTGCTCGACAACGGCAACCGCCGCGTCAGGGAATGGGCCGACGATAAAACCTGGACCGTGAGTATACCAGTGATGAGTGATGAATACTAAACGAAAATGGATCATGGCCGCCGGGCTGATGCTGGTTTATCTCCCGCTTGGCATTTACGTAAACAGCGACGACCGCAGTTGGTCGGCGCTGGCGGGGCGGCTTTTTCCGGATTTCGTGTTGCAGTATGGGGTGAGTACGGTCATCACCTTCGGATGGATCACGATGGCGGAGCGGATGCAGCGTTTATTGCGACGTTATCTCGATGAATACATTCTGCGGCCGGGCGTGATCTGGCCCAACCTGCTGGCCGGTTTTTTGTTTTTTTTGCTCAGCATGACCGTCATCGTTGCGGTCCTGAAAAGTACGGAATGGCTGTTTTACGGGGCAATGGGCATGCAATACCCGGTTGCCGACCTGGAGCACGCCACACGCGCCATTTACGGGCAGTTTGCCACTTTATCCCTCTGTGTTTATGTGCTTATTGCCAACCGTCACATTATGGATTACAAGGAAGAAGTACAAGTCAGGGCGGAACAGTTGGAAAAAGAAAACCTGTTGTCGCAATTCAAT
>JAEUUU010000072.1 GCA_016787345.1 Saprospiraceae bacterium
AAGAATGATGCCAGAAACATCGGATTAAATATAATATTCCTTTTTTTCTAAACCGTAAGCCTCCCGAACTCAGCGCAAAAATACGGGCTCTTTTGCGAGCGCAGTAATGGCATGGCGATTTTTTTACAAGATACTTTTTGCCGGTTGCGTGATGTTGGGCGGCTTCATATATACAGGAGTAAAATACGCTACATCCTGAAAATCATTGTTTTTAAATAAGCGCTCCGCTGTGTCCGCCATAAAGGACGCCGAGCAGGAAACAACCGGCGCCAAAACCGTTCGCTCAACTTTCGGCACGTTTTCTATTTTTTTTCCGCCGTTCCCTGACAAAACAAAACGCTCCACTTTGTCGTATCCCGGCAAATCGCGCAAATATAATTCAAACAAATTGTTTTCAAGGATCACAGGGCCTGCCGACCGCAGCAATTGCAACTGGTGGTCGTAGGCGGCCATCCACACCTCCTGCCGGCGCGCATCGATCATGGGCAGGTAAATGTCGCCCGCATGATTGCCCGGCGCGGCGCGGCTGGCGGCCGCCAGGCTATATAAGGTGTCTACGGCAATCAGCGGTTTGGAAAGCGCATAACAAATCCCTTGGGCAGTAGAGACGCCCACGCGCAGACTGGTGTACGCCCCGGGGCCGGCGCTTACAGCCACAGCATCGAGCGCATCGAGGGTAATACCCGCCGTGTGAACACACTCGTCAATCAGCCGGGTCAAAACGGCGGAATGGCTCTCGGCACGGGGTACTTCGGCCAGGGCTGCCACTTTGCCATCGACGCCAATGGCCGCAGAGCAGACTTCTGTGGCTGTTTCGAGAAGGAGAATTTTTGCCATATCGGCCGCAAAGTAACAAAGCGAAAAGGTGGAACGGTGCGGATAAAAGTCGCCGAAACCGGGGAAAGCATAACTTCATCGTCGGTTTTTTCACCCTTGCAAAGGGGAAATTTTTTCTTTTTTACTACATTTTTAATTTTAAAAAATTGAATATCAGATTTTTATAAAAAAATAGATCGTATCGGGGGATACAATCGCGTTTTTTTGTCTTTGCAGGGCCGGGCGCCGCGTTGAACTTTTGCAGTGTCGGATTCTGTACTCAACGTTTTTGCTCATGAAACAAGTTATTTACCGCCTGATTCTCCTGTTTGCCGCCCTTTGGGCCGCTCCTGTTTACCTCACCGCTCAAACCTGCACCGCCGAAGCCGGGGCTATTCAAATACTCAATTGCTTCCAGGTGGCGGTCCCGCTGAACGGATCGGGCACGACCGGCCCGGGCGTGACCTACCAATGGACGACCACCAACGGCAATATTGTATCCGGGTCCACTACCCTCAGTCCGGTGGTCGACCAGCCCGGCGAATACTGCCTGCTGGTGACCGACACGAACAACGGCTGCACGGCCTCCGACTGCGTGATCGTGGTGCAGGACGTCGTGCCGCCCAACGCCGATGCCGGGCCGGATGCTACCCTGAACTGTATCGTCACCTTGGTCACGTTAAGCGGCTCGGGCGCAGCAGGGCCTCAATACGCCTACAACTGGAATTCCCCGAACGGCGGCTTGATCGTATCCGGGGCCAACATCCCGACCCCGACCGTCAATATGGCGGGAACTTACTGCCTCACGGTCACAAACACACAAAACGGTTGTACTTCGACCGACTGCGTCGATGTGTTTGCCGACTGGAATATCCCCGCGGTTTCCGCCGGCCCGGATCAAACCCTGACCTGCAGTGTCACGAGCACAACGCTTACCGCCAACGTCTCCGGACAAAACATGACCTTTTTGTGGACCGGCCCTGGCATCAACGCGGCCAACCAGTGGTTGCTGAACCCGCAGGTGGATCTTCCCGGTACTTATTGCGTCATTGTCACCAATACGATCAATGGCTGTACCAGCACTGATTGTGTGGATATTTCGCTGGACGCGGTTCCGCCCCTCGTCACCGCGAGCGCAACGGCCATGTCGTGCAGCGACCCGCAGGCGCAGCTCAGCGCCTCGGCCGAGCCGCCCGGGCCTGCTTACGCCTATGCCTGGTCGGGGCCATTTGGTTTTGTTGCAAACACGCCCACGGCGTCCGCCCCTCCGGGCTTTGAAGCCCCGTACACGGTAACCGTTACCAGCGCGACCAACGGTTGCAGCGCCACGGCCACGGTCACGCCGCAAGGCGATTCCTCCTTGCCACAGGTCGACGCGGCGATAACCCCGGTGCAGTGCGGCAGCGCATTCGGCGCCATCACCCTGACACCCAACCCGCCCGGCCAGCAACTGGATATATTCTGGAGCAACGGGGCTACCGGCGCCACAATTGATAACCTCTCGCCGGGATCGTACGTCGGCACCATCACCGATCAGATCAGCGGCTGCTCCAAATCGGTGCTCTACGCCGTAGGAAATGCCTCGATCGATTTTAATGTTACTATTACCCCCGTCTCCTGCTTTGGCGCAGCCGACGGCGCCATCGCCGTACAACCACTCAGTGGTACGCCGCCCTATACTTTTGAGTGGGTCGGCCCTATGGGATTCACCACAACCACGAGTAATAGCACCATCACCGGCCTCCCATCCGGGGGATACAACCTGACGATCACCGACGCCACGGGTTGCAGCGGAATTGGGTTGTGGAGCAATATCTGGATACCGCAACCGACCCAGATGTCGATTTCGATCTTCTGGATCGGACCCGACTGCGCCAATAACGGGAGTATTGAAATCAACACTTCAGGCGGCACACCACCTTACACTTACAACTGGGCGGGGCCAAACGGGTACACCAGTACGGCAACCGACCTATTTAATCTGCAGGCCGGCCCTTATCTGCTTACGCTCACCGACGCCATCGGCTGCACCGCGGCTTCACAGACTTTTGTCGTGCCGGCAGCGCCCGCGATTGTCGTTACGTCTCTGGTCACCAACATTTCCACCTGTGCGCCGGGCTCGATCATCCTGACCAACGGCGCGCCCAACTCATTTCTGACTTACCTCTGGAGCGACAGCCAGACCACTTCCGGCATCAGCGTGAACCAGCCCGGCAACTATGGCGTCACGGTGACCAACGAAAGTGGCTGTACGGTTGCATATGATTTCCAGATCATATCGATTTCCGATCCCAACTGCACCACCATCGAAGGGAAAGTAGTGCACGACCAAAACGAAAACTGCCTCAGCGACCTCGGCGATACCGAGCTCGGCGGCTGGATCGTGCAAGCCATCGGCGCCGATACGTTTTATGCCGTGACCGCCGCCAACGGCAGTTATTATATCGCGGCGACACCCGGCAATTACAACCTGCAGGTCGTGTTGCCCAACAGCCTGTGGTTAGCCTGTCCGCCCGTGTCTGTCACGCTGGCTAATTTGGGCGACGAAGCCTTTGCCGACATCCCCGTGAAAGGCATCGTGCTTTGCCCGGCCATGACGATCGACCTGAGCACCCCGCAGTTGCGGCGCTGTTTTTCCAACAATTACTACTACGTCAATTATTGCAACGAGGGCCCGGTACCGGCCACCGACGTTTACGTCGATCTGACCCTCGATCCCTTTTTATCGCCCAACGGCTCATCCAAACCGTATCAAACGTTGGGCAACAACGTCTACCGCGTCAACCTGGGCACGATCGCCTCCGGTCAATGCGGCACATTCTGGATGAGGGTAATCGTCAGCTGCGATGCCGTGCTCGGACAGACGCATTGTTCCGAAGCGCATATTTACCCGGACACGCTTTGTGTCAGCAACGCCAACTGGTCGGGCGCCAGCGTACTCGTAAATGCCCAGTGCGAGGGCGATTCGGTGCGGTTCAACATTAAAAACGCGGGCGCTGGCCCCATGAGCAACGATCTCGACTATATCGTCATCGAAGACGGCATCATGCTTATGCAGGCCGACGGCCCACCCCTGGCTGCCGGCGAATCGGTCGATGTGGTCGTGCCGGCCAACGGTGCAACCTGGCGCGTGGAAGCCATGCAGGAGCCCTTCCACCCGGAAGGTTACCTTCCGGCAGCCGTGGTGGAAGGCTGTTCCGTCAGCGGCAGTTTCTCCACCGGCTTCGTTCAGCAATTCGCCAATCCCGACCAGGGCCCGGCTGTCGACATCGATTGCACCGTCAATATCGGCTCCTACGACCCCAACGACAAACAGGGCTTCCCCATCGGTTATGGTGCATCGCATTACATCAAGCCGGAAACGGACATCGAATACCTGATTCGTTTTCAGAACAC
>JAEUUU010000109.1 GCA_016787345.1 Saprospiraceae bacterium
GGAGCCATGAAGGTAGGGTGAAGACCTCTTTAAGCCGGAAATTTGTGGATACCTGCTCGCAACCTTTTTCCAGGATTTGTATTACCATGAACTTGCCCCATCTTTGCCCACCCAAATTTTAAAGTCGCGAACCGTATGGCATACGAATTCAAACTACCCTCTCTTGGCGAAGGCGTTACCGGAAAAGTACTCGAAGTGCTCGTCAAACCCGGCGACCAGGTCAAAAAGGATCAAAATATTCTCATCGTCGGCACCGACAAAGTGGACGCTGAAATTCCGGCCGATGCTGATGGCGTGGTCGAAGAAGTCCTGGTAAAAAAAGGCGACGACGTGACCGAAGGCGCCGTCATTCTGCGCCTGCAAAGCGCCGGCAATGCTCCGGCGCCGGCCCCTGCACCGGTTGCGCCCCCTGCGCCGGTTGCCGCTTCCACCCCCGCTGCGCCAGCCGCCGCTTCGGCAGTTTACGAATTCAAACTGCCCTCGCTCGGCGAAGGCGTCACCGGAAAAGTGCTCGACGTACTCGTCAAACCCGGCGATTCCGTTGCCAAAGACCAGAATGTACTGATCGTCGGCACCGACAAGGTCGACGCTGAAATCCCCGCCGATGCCGCCGGCACGGTCGTGGAGGTTTTGGTCAAAAAAGGCGACGACGTGACCGAGGGCTCCGTCGTTTTGCGCCTGCAAACCAGCGGCGCCGCACCGCTTGCTACTGCGCCCGCGCCTGCTCCGGTAGCCAGCGCGCCCGCTGCGCCGGCCGCCCCCGCACCTGCCGCACCGGTAGCCGCACCGGCGAGCACATCCGCCGCCTCGGCGTTCCGCATCTCGCCGCTCGCCCGCAAACGCGCCAAGGAACTCGGCGTAAACCTATCCGACGTACGGCCCGCCGAGGGCGCCAACCGTATCTCGTACAAAGACGTGGTAGACTACGTCAAACACAAAATCGATACGGGCGGCGGACAATCCGGCGCCGTAGCGGGGGCCATGCCGCACAAAAAACTGCCTGATTTCGCCAAATTCGGCGAGATCGAACGCCAGCCCCAGAGCCGCATCGGCGTGATCACGGCGGAGAACATGCACTACGCTTTCAACACGATCCCGCATGCCTGGATCTCCGAAAAAGCCGACATCACCCAACTCGAAAAACTGCGCCAGCAATACAAAGAGCAGGTCAAAGCCGCCGGCGGCAACCTGACCACCACGGCCATCATCACCAAGGCCGTGAGCGGGCTGTTGAAAAAAATGCCGCAGTTCAATGCGAGCTACGACGCTGAAAAACAAGAGGTTATTTTTAAAAAATACGTCAATGTCGGCATCGCTGTCGACACCCCGCGCGGCCTGCTCGTGCCGGTGATCCGCAATACCGATCAGAAAGGGCTGCAACAGATCGCCGTCGACCTGACGGAGATCAGCACCCGCACCCGCGACGGCAAAAACAAACCCGACGACCTCGACGGCGGCACCTTCACGATTTCCAATATCGGCGGCATCGGCGGCACCAATATGTTGTCGATCGTCAACTGGCCGCAAGTGGCCATCCTGAGCGTCACCGCCGCCACGACCGAAGCCGTCTGGAACGGTACAGCCTTCGAGCCCCGCCTCATGATGCCCATGACTATCGGCTGGGACCACCGCGTGATCAACGGCGCCGACGCCGCGCGTTTTCTGGTGGAACTGAAACGGATTCTGGAAGAACCGTTTTTGGGGTGGATGTGAGATTAGGGTTGACAAGGGTTGATGGGGTTTATGAGGTTTATCTAAAAGGGTAGTTTCTGCTCTTTTATATAAACCTCATAAACCCCATCAACCTTTATCAACCTATTTCTTCACCATCTTCCGCAGCGGCTTTTCCAGCCTTTTCCCCCATGCCCGCTCCGAGTGCTCCTCTCCTTCAAACCGCAGCGTGATCCAGTTTTTGGCCGTATAGCCGCGCTGCGCCATTCGTTTGTCCACCGCTTTCTGATAAGGTTCGTACCAGGCATCGAGCGTGGCCGTGCCGTAGTCGAAATAAAAACGATGCGTGACGGGGTCGGGTAAGTGTTGTTCGAGGTAAGCGATAAAACCTGCGGCAATATTCGGGTCGTTGCGGAAGACGCTGCCAGGCCAGTGCGTCGACAAACAGGCTGCACCGCCGAACACTTCGGGGTATTCGCAGATGGCGTACATGGAAATGAGTCCGCCCATGCTCGAACCCATGATGAAGGTGTTTCCCCGGTCTTTTTTGGTGGAATATGCACTGTCGATGAAGGGTTTGAGTTCCTCGACGATAAACCGCAGGTAGGCATCCGAGCGGGGCTGGGCCGCCGGGTCGCCCAGGTCTTTGCGCAGCGTATCCTGTAAGGCCGGGGGCAACAAGGCAAACGCTTTGGCCGGGTAGTACTCCACCCTGCGGTCGGGCGTATTCCAGATGCCCACGACGATACAGGGGCGGACTTTTCGCCCTGCAATGAGGCGGCTCAAAGTTTCGTCGACGCTCCATTCCTGCCGGTTCCAGTTGATGCTGCTGTCGAAGAGCATTTGCCCGTCGTGCATGTACAGGACCGGATATTTTTTTCGGGGAGAATAGCCTTCCGGAAGCCATACGTCGATGTTGCGCGGAGCGACGTGCCGGGAGGTAAATTTGTCGTAATGCACCAGTTTCCCGACTGATGCGGCAGGTTTTTGCGCTTTTATCGACGAAGAAAGGAACAGGAAGGCCAAAAACGCCAGCAGTTTGTACATATCGTGGTCCGGTTTATACTTGACATTGAAGCGCTAAAAATAAGCGCCCGACCGGAATCATTTTTTTTGTTAACCGGCATCATTTTCAAGACTGCTTCCGGGGCCCACCTTTATGCCCTACAAAGCCCAAAACGCCGGAAAGTCATGAAACGACCTCCCTTGCTTTATGTACTGGCACTTTTCCACATCGTGCTGGGTGTCGGCGCGTTGTACGGCGGCTGGATGCTGCTGACCGACCCGATCGGATTCGGGATGAAGCCGGAATGGCTCGATCAATCGCCTTTTGGCAGTTATACCATCCCGGGACTATTTCTTTTCTTTCTACTGGGCGTTCTTCCGCTCATGGTCGCGACCGGGCTGCTGCGCCGGCAGTTTTTCCCTTTGGGCTACGTGTTGAACATTTACCGCGACCGCCACTGGGCCTGGACCTTTTCGCTGGTGATCGGTTTGATGCTGATCGGCTGGATTACGGTTCAAATCACGCTGGTGCCTCATTTCTGGATGCAGCCTTTGTTTTTAGGCTGGGGGCTGGGTATTCTGATCCTCACGTTGTGGCCCGCTGTGATGCGGTATTTTCAAAAATCCAACTAAGCCATGTTACGCTTCTTATTCGCTTTTGTTCTGCTGATACACGGGTTGATTCACCTGATGGGATTTACCAAAGCGTTCAAATTCGCCGAGGTTTCTCAACTCCACACCGACATTTCCAAACCGGCGGGTCTGGGTTGGCTGGCTGCAACTTTGTTGTTTGTCGTTTCCGCGGCCTTGTTTTTACTAAAAAAAGACCTGTGGTGGGCGCCGGCAGCCCTGGGCATCGCGGTGTCGCAAATCCTGATTTTCGGCGCCTGGCAGGATGCCAAATTCGGGACGATCGCCAACCTGATCGCGCTGATCGGCGTGTTACCGGGTTTTGGCAACTGGCAATTCCAGTCGATGCTGCGCAGTGAACTGGCCGCTTTCCGTCCCCTCGGATTGCCCGACAGCCAGGCTGTTGCTGAATCACAACTGGCCCCCTTGCCCCCCGCCGTACAAAACTGGCTGCGCCGCTCGGGCGTTGTCGGCCAACCCCGAACCAGCACCCTGCACCTGCGCCAGACCGGCCAGATGCGCACCACGCCCAACGGAAACTGGATGCCCGTGTCGGCCGAACAATATTTCCGAACCGACCCGCCGGGCTTCCACTGGACGACGGAGGTCGAGGCCGGTTACGGCCTGTACCTCGCCGGCCGCGACCTGTATCAGGACGGCCGCGGGCACATGCTCATCAAAGTCCTCTCCCTGCTGCCGGTAGCCGACGCCAAAGGCCCTGAAACCGACCAGGGTACCCTGTTGCGGTATTTGGCCGAAACCTGCTGGTTTCCCGATGCGGCGCTGCAGCCCTATATTCAATGGGAGGCCATTGACTCCGCAAGCGCAAAAGCCACCATGCGCAACGGCGACATCACCGCCTCCGGCGTGTTCCATTTTTCTCCGGAAGGAGATCTGCTCGGTTTCGAGGCCATGCGTTATTACGACCGTAAAGGCGGCGCCACCCTCGAAAAATGGCACATCGAAAACGACCCCGCCAGTTATCAGGTCTTCCAGGGGCGGCGCATTCCCACCCGTTCGTCGGTCAGCTGGCTGCTTCCGGAAGGAAAATTCACCTGGTTTCAACTGGACATCAGCGAGGTTCGGTACAACGAGTAGGTTGGGCTAAGAGCATGTTTAAATTTCAGTGCCGAGGCGAAAGCGAGCAAATTTTGTTTCAGGCAAGGCAAAATTTGCAGCCATAGCCGGGCGCCTATGGCGAAAGTTTTAACGCAGCCTGAAACAAAATTTGCCGCTTGGAGCCCGGTAACTGAAATTTAAACATGCTCTAAAAGCAAAGCTCATACCCCAAAGTGAGCGGCATCATTTCCCAAAGTCCCGGAAGGGGGATAGCTTGCGGTATAAAAACATTGAGTTATGAAACGCATTCTTCCTTTTTTCCTGCTGGCGATGGTCCTCTGGCTTGCCCAGGGCTGCGCACCCGCCACACAAATTTATTCCGAACCGGAGCCCGGTGTCAACCTGTACAAATACAGCACCTTCAAATGGCTCGATAACCCCACCATCGCGCGGGGCAACAGCGGTCCGGAATGGCTCAACAAAGCGACCGAAGACGATATCCGGGGCGCCGTCGAACAACAACTTCGCCGCTACGGCATCAATTTGTGTGAAGACAACCCCGACCTCATGCTGCACTACCACGTGGTGATCAAAAACGAGGTGTTTTACATCCGCGACTGGTGGTGCGATGAAGAAAGCTGGCGTAAATACGGCCATTGCAACCGGGTTAAACCCGTTCAATATCGCGAAGGCACCCTGATTATCGACATGATCGATGCCAAAACCGGCGATCAGGTATGGCGCGGCGTCGCCACGGGCGCACTGGAAAACATGACGCCAGAAGAAGCCGAGGTGCGGATTTACCGCGCCGTCCGGATGATTTTTGAAAAATTCCCGCAGACAACGATCCCCGGCGCCTGAAACAGGCACTGGAGCCTGTTTGATCACGGTTTCATAAAAACGTTGTAGAGCGTCGTGGCCAGCGCGTCGAGTTCCCGCCAGCGCCAGGGGTCGCGGCCGCCGCCGCTGTTTTCGTAACCGAATGTCTCCACCGTAACGACGTTGATCGCCTGCCGCGAAGGGGTTGGGCGGGAGCCCCATTGGCCCAGACTGACCCCGTCGGAGGCTTTGATCGCCGTTTCGTTGGGGTAACGGGTGGTTTGTCGGCCGGTGCGTAAAAAATTGGCCGGCAGCCGCACACCCAGTGAGTCGGCGTACAGCGCCATGGCCAGCGCAAGCGCGTCGTCTTTCTTTTCGTGGCCGGGCCGGGGGTCGGTAGTGATACTTGGGCCACCGCCGCTCATCATATCGAGCAAACCCGCCGGCGAGGTATCGGTATTCCGGTGCCCGTGTATACTGGCGATCCGTTCGGGTTTGTAGTGGTTGATCAGATTGAGCAGAAAAATAACCTCCGGCTCCATGCAGCGCTGGTGCGCATCGGTGTAACAACCGTCGCGGGGTTCGAAGCGGTGATCTTTTCCAACAGCAGGCATTTGCCGATTGGGGTCGGGCTGACCCGGCGTGGCCCGCAGGCGGGAAGCCAGGTTTTCAGGAAACAAAACAGGCACCACGATCAGGGAAAAATAGGGCTTGGGCGCGTCCTGCTTTTGCAGTCGTTGCAAGAACATTTCGGCCACTTCCACCCCTCCGGCCTCCGAGCCGTGTATGCCGCTGATCACCAGTAAATGGCGTTTGGTTTCACCGGGGAAATAGTACACCGGGATGTTGGGACCGCCGGTCGGGGGGGTGGTAAGCTCCGCGGCTACCGGAGCGGAAGCGGGGACGCTGCTTTTTATCGTAAACGACAACCCGGCAGCGGTGGCGAGGAGAAACAGAAAAATCCAGCCGGATTTCGGGAACAACACTGATTTTCTCATGGGTGCAAAAAAAGAGATTTTTAAACGATTGCATTACGCCTGACTTTTTGCACCCCGGGGTTTTTATTTAAAAAAAGTCACGCCAAGTCGAAAAGCCGGCAAAGTCCCCTCCTTTGCGCGCTTTGCGACTTGGCGTGACCTCCTTTTCCTCGTATTTGATTAATCAGGATTTCACCCAGGGTAAGGTTTTCACCGCCCTGCCATTGCTCAAAGAGAGGAAATACTGGCCCGCCGGAAGGTCTTGCGCGGCAATGGTCAGCGTGTTGTCGCCGGGCCGGACGATGCGGCTTTGCAGCAACTGGCCCTGGCTATTGAGCACCATCACCTGCAATTCGCCTGCAAGTTCCCGGTCGGAAAAGCGAAGCGTGATGTCGTTGGCCGTAGGATTGGGTCCGAAAGCTTCGATAGCCAGGTCCAGTTGATCCGGTGTTTCGAGGCCGGAAGTGACCAGTTCCGACACAAAACTAACCGATTTGGTGACCTGAATGCTATCCACAAGTTCGGGAAAGCCGGGAACGACCGTTTTCGTGTAACCGCCGGAGTAGGATACCGAAACCTGCGGACCGGGGCGGTTCGGAACGTACCATTCGTAACTGGTGATATCCAGTACCGTAATGGTGTAGCCCTGGTCGGACGTAATGCTGTCGATGCTCACTTCCACCGTTTTAAGGCGGATGGCGTTGTTGAAGGTGGCGTCGGGCATTTTGAGCGTACCGTAGGCATCGTATTCGCTGGCTTTGACGGAGCGGTTGTGAAATTCGCCGACGCCGGGGATGGCCACCGTGCTTTGATAGGCGTCATTGAAACCCTGGTGGTAGTCAAGCGGGGTGATGAGGTTGACTTGCGGGTCGCTGAATTCAAAAAACACACCGGTAGCAGCCGAACCCAGGGTACTGACTTTGTTGCCTTCGACTTTCAGGTACTGATACAGATTGCCATCCGGCGTGACAACTTCGGCGCTCAGGTTAGCCTCGGGAAACTGGCTGATGTAAGGCGTGTTGTCTGCTTCGACAACCGTCAGCTGAATCGGCGGTTGGAACACCAGCGGGATCAGTCCCGTAAAATCCCAGACCTGATTGGCGCCGCCGGCGCCGGGTTCGATGCCATACGTGTCGCCTTCCGACTGCGTCACGACGTCGCCGAGTTTCGGGAACACATTGTTTTGGAGCGTGGGTTGTGCCAGCAAGGTATTGGCCAGCAACACAAGGGCGAGGAAGAGCAAATTGTTTTTCATGCTTATTCTAGTTGGGTAAGTGACGAATATTCCACTACACTGCGACGAGTCGTCGTGTCGTGTTGCTCATCCGACAGCCTCAAATTGGGATGTGTTGCAGTACTAGCATGTTCATGGGAGGGAAAAAACAATGGCTGCCTCACAAAACACTGTGAAACAGCCACTTATAATATTCGTTATCAATTTCTTAAAATTTATGCCAGGGCAAAATGCGCGACAAACGACCATCGGTCAGGTATAAAAAATACGCGCCCGGCGGAAGCCCCGACACCTGAAAAGGAACCATGTTGGAGCCAAAATCAGTCTTGCACCGATGCTGTCGGATCACACTCCCTTTTTCATCGAGCAAAAGGCAATGCACCGGTTTGTCGGCCTCTACCCCGAAAAATTCGAGCGTCAGGGTTTCGCGCGCCGGGTTGGGATACAAGGCGCAACTGGACGCCACGAAGGCGCCGCCCAGCGGCTCGTCGGCACTGGTCGACAGGTTGCTCAGGTAGTGTACCGTTTTGGTCGGTGGATTGGGTACGGTCATTGGCGGAATGACGCCAAAGTAAAACGTGGTATTTCCGGTGCTCGTCAGAATGCTCACTTGTGGAAACGGCCGGCCAGCCACGTACCAATCGTACGAGACGTCGACGTGTTCGTTGATCGAATAGCCGGCAAACAACCAGCTCGTATCGCGATAGACGGTTTCGGTCCTGACCCGCATGGCATTGGAAAATGTGCCCAAGGGGGTTTTCAGCGTTCCCCAGCCGTCGTACACGGCCGTTTTTTGTGCGACACCCTGCAATTGGTTATCGGGCAAATAGTTGTGCCGCGCGAAGTAATCGCCGTATGCGCCTTCAAACGCCAAGGGCGTCGACAACAGGGTTTCCGGATCATCGAAAAGAGTGGGTTGGCCATATTCGACCAAGCCGATGAGCGACAAAGCACTGTTCTCTTTGCGGTAATACCGGTAAAAGCTGTCCTGATCGACCGCCCAAACGGCAGCCAGGTTGGCAAATGGAAATTGCGCCGCGTAGGGCGTCGAGTTCGAGCCGACCATACGGACGGGCCCGGTAACGCTCAAGACTTGCAAACCGGAAAAATCCCACAACTGATCGGCGCCCGAAGCGCCGGGCGATACGGCTGTCGTGTCGGCCTGGGCCAGACTGAATTCAATACCGTTCAGCGGAAAAACATCGTTGGTGAGCGTGGGCTGGGCAGCAGACGTGAAAGCAGTCGCCACCGTAAGACAGAGGAGTAGTTTTTGATAGATCATAGCCAATTGTTTTCTATTGGCTAAGACACCGAAACGCGTCGCGGGGTTGGGTTAACCGGGCTGTTT
This sequence comes from Saprospiraceae bacterium, assembly GCA_016787345.1. Lineage (GTDB taxonomy): Bacteria > Bacteroidota > Bacteroidia > Chitinophagales > Saprospiraceae > M3007. The sequence continues at coordinate 8,744 of JAEUUU010000109.1, forward strand.
TTCTGCTAAAAAAACATTTGAACCGTACGGTCGGGCGTATGCCAAAGGGGGGGGGAATGAGGGAGATATGATGTCACGCAAAGCCGCGAAGCGCGCAAAGCCCGCCCGGAGGGGATGCTTTGCGCGCTTCGCGGCTTTGTATGAAATAAGAACGACGGCTTTTAACGCAACACAAAATCGCCGTAATTCAGCTTGGCGCGTACGACGCTGCGGGCATTGGCATCGCCAACATAACCCTGCGCGCTGGAACTGCCGGCTTTTTCCGTTTGGCGCACCATTTTGGCGCCGGCCGGATAGGAAAGATCCGTATGCTGGCCCTCCGCTTCGAAGCGGAAAGCAGCGCCGCGCTCGACGTAGATTTTGGTATCCGTGTATTTACCAATCACGTTGACAGCCTGGAAATTGCGCCCGAGGGCGTCGATTTTCAGGTCGCCATAAGTCAAATCCACGTCGACCTGGGTCGTGAGGCTCCGGAGGGAAAGGTCGGTGTATTGCGCGGTGACGAAAGCCGAGCCCACGCTTTGCACCCGCACGTCGGCGTATTTGGTTTGCAGGCGCAATTCGCCGATGTCGCCGAGGGTCATATCGTCGTAGCGCGACACAATGCGCAGTGTACCGGCCTGGTCGAGTTTCAGTTCGGAGTATTTGGTATCGATCTGAACGTTGGAAGCCTGTCCAATGGACAATCCGCCGTAACTGATTTGTCCGCTGACGTTCACAACCTTCGTAATGCTGCCTTTGCCGTAACTGATGCTCAGATCGGCATCGGCGCCGAGGGTTTCGGCACGCAGGTCGCCATATTTGATCTCGGCCAGCAGTTTGCCGTTGAGGTTGCCGACGTAAGAATTGCCGTATTTGTTTTTCAGGTCGAGCGAATTGCCGGCCGGGACCCACACCTCGTAATTGATCTTGAAATCCTGGCAGGAGTTGCCGAAATCGGGCCCCCACCAACCGTTGCCGCGATCGATCATGGTTTCGGCCTTGACGTAATCGGGCATGTTCAGGAAGTTCACATTGATGCGGTCGAGGGTGCGGTCGGCGCCGCGTTGGTCGTTGGCATTGACGATGATGGTGATGTCAATTTTGACCGAGTTGTTGGCCCAGGTATTGACGTTGACTTTACCGTACTGATTATAAAGGGCGGTAAGGCCGTTGGGCGTGATGCCGAATTCCCGGTTGATGGTGCGGGTAAATTCGCGCTGAGGCCCATTGGCGCGGGCGGTTGCGAGGCCCAGGATTAAAAATCCGAGGACCAGGACCGACCGCCAACTTTGCAGCGCGGGCAGTTTAGATAGATTCGATTTCATCATTTTTATTGCTGTTGATTTTCGTTTTCGGTAGTTGTTGCGGGTC
>JAEUUU010000113.1 GCA_016787345.1 Saprospiraceae bacterium
TCACGGCCCATTTCGAGCCGCTTTAAATATCCGGCTCCACTTGGGTATGCACCAAATCCTCGATGGTCTCCCGCCGGCGGATCAAATGCGCTTTGCCCTCGTATAACAGCACCTCGGCCGGGCGCGGACGGGAGTTGTAGTTGGAGGCCATCATCCAGCCGTAGGCGCCGGCGTTGTAAAAGCACAGAACATCCCCTTCCACCACCTCCGGAATGCGGCGGTCGCTGGCAAAGGTGTCGGTCTCGCAAATATTGCCCACCACGGTGTAAATACGCGGTTTGAACTGGGGCTCGGTCACGTTCACGATTTTGTGGTAGGAGCCGTAGAACATAGGCCGGATGAGGTGGTTGAAGCCCGAATCGACGCCGACGAACACGGTGGAGGTGGTTTGTTTGACCAGCGTGCATTTCACAAACAGGTAGCCCGCCTCGCTGACGAGGAATTTACCGGGCTCGAACATCAGGGTGAGCTCCCGGCCATACTCGGCGCAGAACGCGGCAAAGCGGCGGCTGAGCTTCTCACCCAGTTCTTCCACGTCGGTCTCGATATCGTCGGGTTTATACGGCACCTTGAAGCCGCTGCCCAGGTCGATGTATTGCAAATCCGGGAATTTTCTGGCCGCTTCGAACAAAATTTCAGCCCCGCGCAAAAAGACGTCGACATCCAGAATGTCCGAACCGGTGTGCATGTGCAAACCTTCGATGCGGAGGCCCTGGCTCTCCACGACGCGCAGCACGTGCGGCAACTGGTGTATACTGATCCCGAATTTCGAATCGATGTGCCCCACACTGATCTTTTCATTGCCGCCGGCCATCAGGTGCGGGTTGATGCGGATGCACACCGGCACGTCGCGGTGGTGCAGGCCCCAGTTTTCGAGCATGGGAATAGCGTCGATATTGATCTTGACGCCCAGCCGGACGGCTTCTTCGTATTCGTCGGCGCCGGCAAAATTGGGGGTGTACAGGATGTCGGCTGCCGGAAAACCCGCCAGCAGACCGAGTTGCACCTCCTCGATGGAAACGCAGTCGAGCCCTGCGCCCCATTGGCGGAACAGGCGCATGACCGCCAGATTGGTCAGCGCCTTGCAGGCGTAGTGAATGTGCAGTTTGGGGTAGGGAAATGCCTGGGTAAGGCGTTCGTACTGCCGGCGCATGATCGCTGCGTCGTAGACGTACAGCGGGGTGCCGTAGGTTTTGCAAAGGTCGAGCGGATCGATGCCGCCGTCAAACTGGTATTTGCCGTCGAGGAGTTGCACGGGTAGTTTTGTGTTGATGAAGGCGCAAAGGTAAGTTTTCAGAAAAGTCAAATTTATTTTTCCCGATACCCGCCAAAAAACGGGGAAGGCCGCATCTTTCCGTCTGTATCAACAAAAAATCACTACCGTGAACGAAGCCGAACTCCTCGACCGGCTGAAAGCCCAGGATCGCGCGGCCCAAAAATGGCTGTACGATCGCTACGCCCCGCTGATGTTCAGCGTTTGCCGGCGCTATCTGCGTTCGCGGGAAGACGCCGAGGAGGCGCTCGTGAGCGGGTTTTTCAAAGTGTTCGACCAAATTGAAAGTTACTCCGGCATGGGCAGTTTCGAGGGCTGGATTCGCAAAATCGTCGTCAATGAATCCCTGATGAAACTCCGGAAAAGCAATCTGCTGCTTTTTCCGGGCGACGAACTGATGCATCCCGATTCGACCGACGGGTTTTCCATCGAAGCCGAATTGTCGGCGCGGGAAATTCTCGAATTACTCGATAAATTGCCCACCGGTTACCGCACCGTATTCAACCTGTACGTCATCGAAGGTTTCAAACACCATGAAATCGCTGATACGCTTGGTATAAGCATCAACACCAGTAAATCGCAGTTGATCCTTGCCAAGGAAAAATTGCGGCAGTTGCTCAAATCCAAAGGCATCTTTTGATCAACCCCGACCGCCCCCCCAAAACCCAAAACCCAAAACCCAAAACCATCAACAATGCCTGATATTTTTGATTTTTTCAAAGAAAACGAGTCCAAACTGCAGGAGCGTCCTTCGGAGCAGGTCTGGCAAAAGCTGGAACAGCGACTCGAAAAAAAGAACCGGCGCCGGGATCGGGGCCGCCGGCGGGGCATTCGTTTCCTGCAACTCGGCACGGTGGCGCTGATGCTGTTGCTGCTGCTTTTGGCCGCGGCCATGGTGTGGTACTTTTACAAGCAAGGCGGGCATTGACGGGAGCTGCCAAAACTTCTTACCTTGCGGCCCTGATCCGTCATTATCCTCCGACTACCACCTCCTGTTTATGGCAAAATCCGGCAAACCCAACCCCCGGCCGCAAAACCGCCCTGCTACACCCACTTCCGCTCCCAAAGCCGAAACGCCCGCCCGCGACTGGCTGGCGCGGCCTGAATCCGGTTTTGACGCCGGTCTGCGCAAGATATTTTTCGGCGTGGCCGGTTTCGCCCTGCTCGTCATGCTTTGGCTGGCCATGGGTTCCGGCGTCAATGCCGACGACAAATACCAGGTGGATTATTCCAACAAACTGGTCAATTATTACGGCACTTTCGGAAAAGACACAGCCGCGCTGAACATCCCCGACGGCAACATGCACCTCTACGGCGGTTTTTTTGAAATTGTGACGGGGTTTACGAATAAAACGCTGGGTTTCAAAGACAACGAGGCGGCCTACCACCACGTTCGGCACTTGTGGAGCGCGTTTTTCGGCTGGATGGCGATCTTTTTTGCCGCGCTGTTTGCCAAACAAATAGCCGGATGGCGCGCCGGGCTGATTGCGCTGGTCATCCTGTTTTTGTCGCCGCGCTTTCTCGGCGATTCGTTTATGAATCCCAAGGACATCCCCTTCGCGGCGGGTTACATGTTGTCGATCTATTCCATCGCCGCTGTTCTCGACCGCATGCCGTCGCCCCGCCGGCTCGATCTGGCGGGACTGGTCGTCGGACTCGCGATTGCCCTGGCTACCCGTGCGGGTGGTTTGTTGGCATTCGGCTGGCTGTTTATGTTTGGCGGCTTGCATTTTTTGTTGAAAAACGGCGGATTGAAAGCGTTTTCCAATACCCGGGTCCTGGGCCGCTACCTGCTGGTCCTGGGAGGCGCCGCTGTCGCCGGCTACGTTTTGGCTGTCTTGTTCTGGCCCTATGCGCTGCAAAGTCCGCTGAAAAACCCCTTCGTCGCCCTGTCCAAATTTGCCGAACTGGAAGTTCGTATCCGGGTGTTGTATGAAGGCGCGAATATGATGTCGGACGTGACGCCCTGGCACTACCCCCTGAAATGGATCGTGTACACGATTCCGCTGGCTGCCCTGGCGGGCCTGCTGGGTTCGGTGGTTTTTTTGCCGAAGCTGTTGAAAAAATACAACCCGCTCTGGGTTGGCATGGCCTTGCTGACCGGCGTTTTCCCGGTTTTTTACATTATTTACAAAGACTCGGTGATCCACGACGGCTGGCGTCACCTCACATTTGCCTATCCGCCTCTGGTCGTCATGGCGGCCTTGTTCTGGAACGAGTTGGCAGCTTTTTTCAGCGGTAAAAAAGCCATTCAATATGCTGTATTCGGTGCAATGGCCCTTTTGTTGGCTGATGCCACCTTTTTCATTGCTGCCAACCGGCAGTATCCCTACGTGTATTTTAACCCGCTGGAAGGCGGCACCAAGGGCGCTTTCGGTTATTTCGAAACCGATTACTGGGGCATTAGTACCCGGCAAGGCATCGAATGGCTGGAAGAGCAAGGCGTACTCCGGCCCGATATGACCGATACTGTCGTGATTGCCACGAATATGCACTTCCCGGCCAAACCTTTCGTCAGTAAATACGGCAACAAAGTCAGGCTCCGCTATCTCAAATGGGATCGCCGCTACGACGAGGCCTGGGACTACGCCTTGTATCCCACGCGTTTCATCGACGGCTCGGCCCTGCAACGCGGCAAATGGCCGCCCGACAACACCATCCACACCATCGACGCCGGCGGGGCGCCCTTGCTGGCCATCCTGCGCGATACGGCCCACTATTGTTTTCAGGGCAACGACGCCACCAAAAAGGGCGATTACGTCACTGCAATCGACCGCTACCGCAGAGAAGTCGGCCAGGTGCCCGACAACGAGATTGCCTGGGCCGGACTGGCACAGGCGCTTTTGAGCGTCGACAGCCTGGATCAGGCGAAAAGCGCGGCTGAAAAAGCGCTCGAAATTGCTCCTGACGATACGCAGGGCAACAACGTGATCGGTTTGTACTGGATCAAAAAAGACAATATCAACAAGGCCAACGACCAGTTTAGCCTGGCCGTCAAACGCGATCCGAGCAATGCCGCGGCCTGGTACTATCTGGCGCTGATCGCCAACGACCGCGGCGACCCGCAAACGGCGCTCAACCACCTGCAAAAATCGATACGCGCCGCGCCATCTTTCCGTCAGGCATACGAACTGGCCGCGCAGATTTATGAAGAAAACGGCAACCCGTCCGCTGCACAGCAATACCGCGCTGCGCTCGGAAAACTGAAATAAACCACCGGATGAACTTCAAGTTTTTATTCCCGAGCTTCCGAAATCGCTACACATTCGTCCGGAAAAAACTGCAAAAACTCGCTTCCCGGCATCAGTTCGAAAACGGTCTGAACCTGGGTACGGGCGAAGGCGATTACGACCGTATGATCGCCGGTTTCTGCCAGTCGGTGGTTGGTTGCGACGTCAATGAAGAAGATATCCGGCACGCACAGGCACTCAACAAAGGGGTGATGAACCTCCGCTACGAGCTAAACGACGCTCTGAACCTGAGTTACCCCGACGCCTCTTTCGATCTGCTGGTGTCCTGCGAGGTGATCGAGCACGTAGGCCAACCTGCCCGTATGGTGCAGGAAATCTCCCGGGTACTGCGCCCGGGCGGCTGGGCCATCCTGACTTTCCCCAGCCGCGAATTTCCGGTCACCTACGACCCGGTCAACCGCATCTGGCAACTCACCCGGGGCGACGGGAGCCGCGAGTACGCCATTTCGCAGGGCGCCTATGCTTTCGGACACGATTACTTGATTGGCGCGGATGATTTTAAAAAATGGGTGCACGAAGCAGGTCTTGAACTGGTCGAATTTCACCCCCTGAGCGGATACCTGGTCGGTTTGCTGGAAATGTACTGGACCGGTCTGGCGCAAAGCATATTCAAAAAAAATGCGCGAAACGTCACCACCGACAGCAGTTCGGCCCTTACCGTGCGGCCGGCTTCGACCAAGGAGCCTTTTCTGGTATTCCTGACCGATGCGATATGCTGGATCGATCGGCATTTATTTCAATGGGGACAGCGGAGCGTGGGAAAAGGCGTGGTGCTTTGCAAGCCGCTGTAACAAGGTAACAAATACGGTCTGAGGCGGATAAACAGGAAACATTACCTTTCAACCGCCATGACACTCCGTTTTCCCGAAGTTTATTGCGAGCGCTGCAAGCGCCCGGTTCTGCCGCAGCACGTCGACAGAGCCCGGAACAATGCTTTTTGCGATGCTTGTGACTTAACATTCAGCATACCCAAACGCAAATCAAGCCGCCGCAGAAAAGAAGCGTTTTTGCCGGCGGGCGCGAAAAACATCCGGCTTTCACTGTTTCAGAAGGAAATGGTGATCGACGTCCGCTGGCGCAAAAACTACCCGATTTCCCGCATTCTGAACATTAAACCACCCGAGTCGCTCGAATTGCATCAGCATCATTCTCGTGAACTCAGAGATACCATTTTCATCGTGTATGCCATCGAGGCTATCTATACTTCGCTGCATTACACAATTGGCGCAATCACCCGTACAAGCGCCTATTTATTCAACCGGACCAAAGTAATCGCAACGAAAGATTACCTGCAGGTCGAACACCGGCCCATTGATGTTTTGCCCGGCGCATTTTTTTCCGCCGCCCAGATCGAACAACTTTCCGTTCGCCCTACACTGTTGTGGGAAGGTTCGAAACGTACGCAGGCCACGCTCTTTGTTCGCTTGAAAAACGGGGAGGAGTACGATATTTTATGGGATTTGGAGACGGATGTGCTGTTGTATCTGGAGCAGGAAATCGAACGATTGCTGGGTATTGAGGATGTCGGTGTTGAAGGGGAAATTATTTGATGCTGAAAAGTGCGCATACCGCTTGGGTTGGAGTGCCGCGATTTCAAAAAGATTGAAAATCAAATTTTTACAAACCTTCCAGTCCAATATTTAGCATTATGATACAATACGATATTGTACAATCCTGCCGGCAGCCCGGTTACATCGATGCAGTCTGGGTCGGAGTCGAATGCAGGAAGGACTGTTTGTCTGCCGTAGGCGTCAATGAGGAAAGCCTGAGGTCTGATTCCATCCGGAATTGACATACAAACATTGCTGTTGGTAACCGTTGGGTACAACGCAAGTTGGGAGTCCGATAACGAATGGGTGGATACTGCGCTCAGCGGGGAGCTCAAGTCGCCCCAGGTATGGCCGTTGGAGGCGCAACCGATCAAGTCTTCGTAAGAATTATAGTTTTTTAAATTTTCATTTTTACTGACCAGTCCACAATATTGATCCATGGTCAATCTGATGGAGTAATCGTATGGCATTCCATAAAAACAGTCAGTTACATTGAAGTAATACTTGTAATCAGCCTCAATTCTTTGGAACCCCGCAGTGTCCACCCAGGCGTTTAACAAAGCTGCCGAACTGCCTTGCCCGCCGCCAAACCATTTCGGCACGCCATTCCAGAAGATTTGAAAATAGTCGCGATCAAAAGTTTGCACGTAATTCGGATTGATGGAGTAATTCGTCACTGGTGGGTTGCCGCCGCCAGTTGTAGTTTCTTTATACACTTCCCGGACGCTTTGCAGGATGAGTTGTTCCGAAGTGAAATTAACGGCGGTCAGTGAATCTCGTATCCAACTGGTGATATACATGGTGTTCATTGAATAGGCCATTTCGTACTTTTTCCATTTCAGGAGGTCGCCAGGGGCATAGTGGCCAAAGTACGATTCCCAGGATGGAATAAAACCAAAGGTTTGCCCGTCTTTTTCAAAGCCTGATATCTCGTATACAGGTCCGATTTGCCCCTGTACCAATAACTGGAAAGGAATAAATCGCAGAAAGCCGGCCTTTTCCGACAATATCAGTTCGATGTTGTTCAACTCGTTTTGCACCGGTACGGAATTTTGCATAGGTACCATGGAAAAATATTTGACCGGTGTGCTAAGTCCCAGCACATCGATTGTGTCCATACCCGTACACGAAATGACGACATCAGAAAATTCGCTGTTGTTTTCGATCGAAAACGACCAGGAATCACCTACGGAGCACTGTGGGTAGAAATAAGTCTCTCCATTAAATCCCCAGGCAGTACCACTTGTTTCCCATGTCCAGAAATAGTTTTCTGGTGTTTCAAACCCATCTTCATAAAGGTCGAGCCATAAGGTGAAAAAACAATCGCCAAAATATCCTTCAATATATTTCTTGCCGAAGTAATGTGTCGATCCAAGGGGGGCCACTTCGGTAGAGTCGTTATAATACACTTGAAGAGAATCTCCAACCTGCCACCAAGTTTTCTGATTAAGCGGGAAAATGTCCCAGTTATTCTGGGCGGCCAGATCAAGTGAAAAAAACAAAAGGGCAGACAAACAAATGTTTTTCATACTTCCCATTTTTATCAATTAATCAGGTAATATTCATTTATAAATTCATATTAGTGGGTAAATAGACAGATTTTGCCTAAAACTGGCTATTTTTTTGAGGTTACAGCCGTTCATCCTTTTTGCTTGGTATCCAAAATATATCTTTGCCCCACACCCGGCCAATCCGCACGTTTTCACCTGTTTTTATGGACAACAAACTCGACCTTCTTCAATCCAAACTCGCCGAAGCAAAACTCGGCGGCGGCCAAAGCCGCATCGATACGCAACACAAAAAGGGCAAATTATCGGCCCGCGAACGTATTCACTTCCTGCTTGATCCTGATTCCTTTGAAGAAATCGGCGCTCTGGTGACCCATCGCTGCTCCGATTTCGGTATGACCGAGCAGAGTTATCTGGGCGACGGCGTGGTGACGGGCTACGGCACGGTCAACGGGCGCTTGGTCTACGTTTTTGCCCAGGACTTTACGGTGTTCGGCGGATCGCTTTCCGAAACCCATGCCGAAAAAATCTGTAAAGTGATGGACCTGGCCGTGCGCAACGGCGCCCCGATGATCGGGCTCAACGACTCGGGCGGCGCGCGTATTCAGGAAGGCGTCAATTCGCTGGGCGGTTACGCCGATATTTTTTACCGCAACGTGCAGTCTTCCGGCGTCGTGCCCCAAATCTCCGCGATTATGGGCCCCTGCGCAGGCGGCGCGGTGTACAGCCCGGCCATGACCGACTTTATCGTCATGGTGCAAAACAGCTCTTATATGTTCGTTACCGGCCCCAACGTGGTCAAAACCGTGACGAATGAAGAGGTAAGCTCCGAAGACCTGGGGGGCGCCTCCGCCCACTCGACCAAAAGCGGCGTGACGCACCTGGTTGCTTCCAACGACCTCGATTGCATCGCCCAGATCAAAAGACTGCTTTCGTATTTGCCCCAGAACTGCGAGGATAAACCCCCGATGCTGCCCTACAAGCTGGAAGAAGAATACCGGGAGCAACTCAACCGGATCGTTCCCGAAAATGCCAGTCAGCCGTACGACATCAAGGAGGTCATCGCGGGTATATGCGACACCGAATCCTTTATGGAATTGCAGGAAAACTATGCCGACAACATTGTGATCGGTTTCGCCCGGCTGGCTGGTCGCAGCATCGGTATCGTGGCCAACCAACCCATGAGCCTGGCCGGCGTGCTCGATGTCAATTCCTCCAAAAAAGCCGCGCGTTTCGTGCGTTTTTGCGATTGTTTCAATATTCCGTTGCTGGTACTCGTCGACGTGCCGGGATTTCTGCCGGGGACCGATCAGGAATGGAACGCGATCATTACCAACGGCGCAAAATTGCTTTACGCATTCTCCGAAGCCACGGTGCCGCGTATCACCGTCATCACCCGCAAGGCATACGGCGGCGCATACGACGTGATGAATTCCAAACACATCGGCGCCGACCTCAACTTCGCCTGGCCTTCGGCAGAAATTGCCGTGATGGGCGCAAAAGGCGCTTCGGAAATTATCTTCAAACGTGAAATCGATGCGGCGCCCGACCCGGCAGCCAAATTGCTGGAAAAGGAAAAAGAGTACGCCGATACGTTTGCCAACCCCTACCGCGCAGCGGCCCGTGGCTTCATCGACGAGGTGATCGAACCCGCCGAAACCCGCCGCAAACTCATCAAGGGATTTGCCATGCTCGAACACAAAGCCGTTGCCCGTCCGAAACGCAAACACGGGAACGTGCCCTTGTAAGGAAAGGCATTTATGGATGTAAAAACAAGTTGGGCTTGCCGGCTGATGCCGACAAGCCCAACAATTACAAAACACTCAGCCTCAGGGCTATTATGCGCTTAGGCTTTACGGGAGTTTTTGGTTTCCAGCACGTCTTTACGCAGTTCCTGTGCCAGGTCTTTCAGTTCCTGCATAGCCTTGCGTACGCGGCTGCCGGCAGCGTTGTTGCCGCCGTAGAATTTGGAAACGTCGCCGTCAATTTCCGCTACTTTTTGTTTGATGGCTTCAAAAATTTTGCTCATAACTAAATTGGTTAAAGTGAGTGAATGTTCAAGCTAATGTACGATTAATCTTAAAAGTCAAACTTTTTGTCGTGTAATATGAAAACACTGGTCTTCGCAACTCATAATGCAAATAAAGCCCGCGAAGTGGAACAAATTCTCGGCGGGCAATATCAGGTCAAAACCCTGAGTGACATCGGCTGTACGGAAGAGATCGAAGAAACGGAGCCGACCCTGGAAGGCAATGCGCTGCTCAAGGCCCGGTTTGTGAAAGAACGCTATGGTTTTGACTGCTTCTCCGAAGACACCGGGCTTGAAGTGGCGGCGCTCGATGGCGCTCCGGGAGTGCATACCGCCCGTTATGCAGGCGATGACAAAAATCCCGAGGCCAATATCGCGCTCCTGCTTCGCAACCTCGACGGGCAGTCCGACCGGCGGGCGACCTTCCGGACGGTGATCGCCTTGTTGATGGATGGTCAGGAAATATTGCTCGAAGGCGCTTGCCCCGGTAGTATTGCCAACGCCAAACGTGGCCTGAAAGGATGGGGTTACGACCCGGTGTTTATTCCCGAAGGGTACGATCAGACCTTCGCCGAACTGGGCGATGTCGTCAAAAACCAGGTCAGTCACCGCGCCAGGGCGATGGCAAAACTGGTGGATCAACTGTGTTCGTAATCGGAAAGCCGAAACTGCTTACATGCTGCTGGCCGACTTGAAAATCCGGTTCCAGTTGATTCCGTCGCGCATGTTGCCGTTTTTCGTGGAAAACCAGATAAAGAGCGGCTTCCCGACCACGTGATCTTCGGGCACATAGCCCCAGAAGCGGGAATCTTCCGAATTGTGGCGGTTGTCGCCCATCATCCAGTAGTAGTTCTGCTTGAAGGTGTAGGTGCTCGTTTCCTGGCCGTTCAAGACAAAATTTCCGCCTTTTACTTCCAGCGTATTGCCTTCGTACACCCGGATGATGCGTTCGTAAAAAGGCAGGTTGTCCGTTGTCAGGGTGATGGTGGCGCCGGCCTTGGGAATGTAGATCGGGCCGTAGTCGTCGCGTGTCCAGCCGGCTGTTTTGTCCGAGTTGGGGAACACGTCGTCGGGGCCGAAATTGGGATCAGCCGGAGAATAGGGCGGCAGAAGGTCCACTTTGACATCCTGGCCCGAGGCGCGCAGTTTGTCGACCTGCGACTGGTCGAGGCTGTAAATGCCGGCTTTCCAGGCATTACCGCCCCAGTCGGTGATATTGACGCCCAGGGCTTCCATTGCGCCCCTGCCGATTGCCTGGCCGCCTTTGGTGACCTGGTAGCGGAACTGCATGTGCGTCGGATTTTGCGCAGGCTGGCCGTTGATGTACAGCTGGCGCCCGCGAATCTGGAGGCTGTCGCCGGGCAATCCCACGCAGCGTTTGATGTAGTGGTCTTTTTTATCGATCGGTCGGGTAATCACCTCTCTTTTGCCATAAATACGTTCGAGCCTGTGCCGCCGCCACTGATAAATATCGTAGGCGCGGTCGGGTGTGAGTATGGTGCTGTCGCCCGTAGGGAAGTTGAAGACCACGGGTTCGTTGTGATCGATGCTTTCCAGTGCCGGAAGGCGATAGTAGGGGAGAGAGGGTTCTTTGAGGTAAGATTCACGCCCCAGCAGTCCGCCCTGATTTTGGGAAAAACGATTGTGAATAAGCGGGAACTGAATAACGGTCATCGGCGTCCGGATACCGTAATGGGCTTTGCTGACAAACAGGAAGTCGCCGATACGCAGTGTGCCTTCCATCGAGGAGGTCGGGATGACATAGGCTTCGATGAGGAACATCCGGATAAATGCCGCGGCAAAAACAGCGAAAATGATGGCTTCCGTCCATTCGCGGATCGCCGATTTGTGGAACGGATTATCCGCTTCGAGTTTTCGCAGCGCGGTTTTGTCGCCTTTTTCCATAGCGGCGGCGTGCAGGCGGTGGTATTCGCGTTCGCGTTCGAGGATGGGCCCCAGGTAAGTGTCTTTTGGGTTGCGGCCAATCAGGAAGAAGGGGATGGGGGCGTAAATCACCGCCATCGCTGCCTGCCAGAACGAGTGTTTGCCGAAGGAACGCACCATGTCGATCACCAGTCCGGCGTAGATGAAAATATTGACGATCGGGAAAAGCAGCCAAAAAGCGAATGCGGGTTTGCGGCCCACCATTTTACACCATTCTACGGCGGCAATACCCGGAACGAGGGCTTTCCAGCCCGGAATGCCGGCTTTTTCAAACAGTTTCATCATGCTCAAACCGAGCAATACGTACAATACGATCAGAAAAATCAGAACCGACATCGGCCAAAAAGTATGGAGGTGAATGTTTTGGATGCGAAATCAAAATTGCCGGGTTGGATTTGTGGCCAGGTCCCAAAGCGTCGCAAATGTATAGGCCGCCTGCCATCCGGCAACCGCCGTTCGACGGTTTTTGCCATATTTTCGATGACAGGCGGCCATTCGGGTTATTAGAATCGGGTCGCCAATAATCAGGACTCGGTGGTTTTGCGCTTTTTCCGGCGCGTTTTGAACATTTCCACCACCTCTTTTTCTTTCAAAAAACCGAGATCGACAAACTGAGTCGACACGAATTTTTTTACGTCCTGGTAATCTTTGGCGCGTTTGTCGGTGAAGCGTTTGAGCAGTTTGCCGACGTAAGCCATCGACAGTTTTTCCACTTCCTGATTGAAGTGCTGGTTGTCGAAAATACGGATGTAAACCCCGAAAATTTTGGTCAGTTCGAAGTAATCGGCGTATTCGCGTTCGCTCAACCCCTGAATCAGGCGGGTAAAATAGCACAACACTAATTGGCGCAGGCATTCCGCTTCGGCAGAGAGGCCTTCGTGCGAATAGCAAAACTCCTGAACGGCCTCGATGGAATCGGGGTGCACATAGCCGAGGCTGTGGATTTTATCGGCGATGCGGTAGTAATCGGAGATCTTGTCGTTGACGGATTTGTCGACGATAGCGCTCATGCGTTCGTCGTTGGCAGCGCTCAGGCCGATTTTGGCGCGGTAGAGCGTGAGCAGGAATTCGAGGTATTTCTCATCAAATTCCGGGAAGTTTTTGCGTTCGCGGCTGAAATGCGCGGCCAGGTCTTTTTGTTCGGCGGCATCCAGTTCCATAAAGTTGCCGTACAGTGCCAGCATTTCCACGTATTCGTCGTTGTTCTGGAATTCTTTATTGTCCAGAAAGGTTTTGATCTGTGTTTTGAGGCTGCTGTTGTCGCCGCCTACTTCAAAACGTTTGATCAGGAACTGGCGCAGGGCGGAGAAATTAGCCTTCATTTCGCCGGCCGTCGTCGGGAAATCGGCGGAATAGTACAGTTCGTTTTTGAACTGGTTGGAGTAACGGCGATAGATGCCGGCGCGGTCTTTGGCATCGCGGAACTGGTCGCTTTTTTGCTGTTGAAGGAAGTAGCGGATGCGTTTGTTTTCTACCTGGCTCATCAGGTTGGTGATCCAGATATCGCTGCTGAGCACAAATCCGACCTGAACGCTCATGCCGATGCGTTTTTTCAGTTGTTCGAAGTGAACGCTTTTGCAAATGGCAATCAGGATTTCCTTGAAGTGGTCGTTGGGGCGCACGTAGCGGTATTGATCGCTGATTTCGCCGCGCAGTACGGCAAAGCCCAGGATGCGCGGCAGATACAGTCCTTCAAACAACGGATCGAGCAGGTAGCGTTCGAAGGTAACCAGTTGCAGCGGGGCTTCGGCAGCCACGGTGTGGTGGAGTTCGGCGAGCGAGGCTTCGAATTCCTGTCGGAGTTCGTTGTAGGCATCATCCTCTTCCTCTTCGAGGTAGGCTGCCAGATTGGGCGAGGCCTGGATAGCCGCGGCGATTTCGTTCAGCCGGGTATGGTATTTTTCGTCTAAGGCTTGCATGGCTCAGAAAGTGGTGAATTTTTTAACAAAAGACCTGGCAAAACCACTCAGGGCTTTGCCAGGTCAGTAAGGACAACTTTATTGGGTACGGCAAAAATAGAAGTTTTGCCGGTAGATTCAAGATCAGGCTTCGCTGGTATTTTCTTCGGTCGTAGCCTCGGGTTCGGCGGCAGCCACCGATTCGTTGTTGGCTTCGGCCGTTTCCGGCTGGGCTTCTTCTGTGGCTTCAACGGCCGGGATGCTCGATTCGGCGATGGCTTCGGCCGTCGCTTCGGCGATCGTCACGGTTTCTTCGGCAGCGCCTACCGATTCCGTATTTTCTTCAGCGGCAGCCGGGGCTTCTTCTACGACTACGGGTTTCGGCTTGGCTTTGGGCGTTCCGTCGACGGCAGTCTGGAATTCACGCTTCTTGTCGGCCGTGGCTTTTTTGCGGTCCTGAATGCGGGTTTCTTTTTGTTCGAGCCATTTGTTGAGGCGCTCGTCGGCCTGCTCCTGGGTGATGGCGCCTTTGGTGACGCCGAGTTGCAGGTGTTTTTTGAGCAGCACGCCTTTGAAACGCAGGATGGCGTTGACGGTATCCGTCGGCTGAGCGCCTTTCATCAGCCATTCGTAGGCGCTGTCGCGGTTCAGTTCAATGGTAGCGGGAACGGTCAGGGGGTTGTAGGTGCCGATTTTTTCGATAAAACGGCCATCGCGGGGCGAGCGGCTGTCGGCGACTACGATGTGGTAAAACGGCGCTTTTTTGCGGCCTTTGCGTTGCAGACGAAGTTTGACTGCCATAGGTAAAGTTGAAAATTGGTGAAGAGATAGGATCTCGCCCGGTGCTTACCTCGGTAACGCCGGGCTTTTCGAGGGCGCAAATGTACGAGCATCCGAATGATTCAACCAAATAAAATTTTGACTTTGTTCGGCCGTTTTCGGGGCCGGGGCGCCGCTTTTAAGAAAAAAGCAGTAGCGGAACACCGCACGAGAAACGGGTTTTTGATGTTGGTCTTTGTGTTTTGGTTTAACTTTGCGGCCTCATGTTGGAAACCGACCGTCTGATTATCCGGCCACTGAACAGGCGACAACTGCTCCAGTATTTCCGCAACGACGGCTCCTTTGAAGCCGGGCTTAAACTCCCGCCCTCCCGCCTGGTCATGACCCCCGACCTGAAAGAGGCTTTCGAATTGTCCATCCTGCCGTATACAAAAGATCACCTGCCTTCCCGATTTTATTACACCCTCTGGAGCATTATCCGCAAAAGCGAACCCTGCCTTGTGGGCGACCTTTGTTTCAAGGGGCCTCCCAACCCGATGGGAGAAATCGAGATCGGATACGGCACGTATCCTGATTTTCAGGGACAGGGCTACATGACGGAAGCCGTCGGTGGTTTGATCGGCTGGGCTTTTTCGCAGCCCGACGTTTCTTGCATTTTTGCCGAAACGGAAAAGTCCAACCCCGCTTCGATGCGCATTTTGCAGAAAAATAATTTTCAACTCTTTTCTCAAACCGGCGAGACCTGCCTCTGGCGGATTGAAAAACTACTATAAACTTCCATGCAAAAAATTCTGATCCTTGATTTTGGCTCCCAGTACACCCAGTTGATCGCCCGCCGGGTGCGCGAAATGAACGTCTATTGCGAGATCGTACCTTATAATAAGATGCCCGAACTGACGCCCGACGTGCTCGGCGTGATCCTGTCCGGGAGCCCTTTCTCCGTCAAACAACCGGACGCGCTGCGCATCGATCTCGACGCTATTGCCGGCAAACGCCCCATGCTGGGTATTTGCTACGGCGCCCAGCTGACGGCCGATTTTTACGGCGGCGAGGTGGGCAAGTCGTCCAAACGCGAATACGGCAAGGCGATTCTTCAGCAAAACGACACGGCCGATCCCTTTTTCCGGGGCATCGAACCCGACAGCCAGGTCTGGATGAGCCACAGCGACTCTATCCTGCGTTTGCCTGATCAACTGGAGGTGCTGGCACATACCGACAGCATTCCCGTGGCGGCTTTCCGTGGGCGGACCGGCGCTTTTGAAAAACCGGTGTACGGCATTCAGTTTCACCCCGAGGTGTACCATACGCTCGAAGGCTTCAATTTGTTGAAAAACTTTGTCCTGCATATTTGCGGCTGTGCCGGCGACTGGACGCCAGCGCATTTTGTCGAACAAACCGTGGCCGATCTGCGCGAAAAAATCGGCAACGACAAAGTCATCATGGCCCTTTCCGGCGGCGTCGATTCCACCGTGGCGGCGACTTTGCTGCACCGGGCCATCGGCGATCGCTTGTTTTGCTTCTTTGTCGACAACGGTCTGCTGCGCAAAAATGAATACGACGACGTGCTCCATTCCTATCAGGGTATGGGTCTGAACATCGAGGGCGTCGACGCTAAAAACCGCTTCTACTCGGCGCTGGCCGGCGTGAGCGATCCCGAACAAAAGCGCAAGATCATCGGTCGGCTTTTTATCGAAGTATTTGAAGAAGAATCAAAAGCGCAGCCGGAGTGCGCCTGGCTGGGTCAAGGCACCATTTATCCCGATGTGATCGAATCGGTGAGCGTACACGGCCCATCAGTAACTATCAAAAGCCACCACAACGTAGGGGGGCTGCCCGAACAACTCAAACTGAACATCGTGGAGCCGCTGCGCATGCTGTTCAAAGACGAGGTGCGCCGCGTGGGACGCGAACTGGGCGTGCCCGCCATGATCCTCAATCGTCATCCGTTCCCCGGTCCGGGACTCGGTATTCGTATCCTGGGCGACATCACGCCCGATAAGGTTCGCCTCCTTCAGGAAGCCGACGCCATTTACATCAACAAGCTCAAATCATCGGGCCTGTACGATCAGGTATGGCAGGCCGGCACTATTTTGTTGCCTATACAGTCGGTCGGCGTCATGGGCGACGAACGCACCTACGAACAAGCCGTCGCGCTGCGGGCCGTCAATTCCACCGATGGCATGACGGCCGAATGGAGCCGTCTGCCTTACGAGTTTCTGGCCGAGGTATCGAGTGAAATCATCAATCAGGTGCGCGGCATCAACCGGGTGGTGTTCGATATCTCGACCAAACCGCCGGCGACGATCGAGTGGGAATGATATTCAGGAGGATGCGAGGATTCGAGGATTTGATAAAAGGGGGAATACTGCGCCCGGGAGTCGATCAAAGGGAGGGGTATCAAAACATACAAGCAATAATTTATGTCAATTTCAAAAACATCCGAGTTAATCGGACTTCAAAAAGCCGGCGAGGCGGTGGCTAAAACGCTGAAAGCCATGCGCGAACACGCCCGTCCGGGCATGAGCACCAGGCAACTCGATTTGTTTGGCGGAAAAATGTTGTCGGGTTTTGGCGCTCGTTCGGCGCCGGCTTTGGCGTATGGCTTTCCGGGCTGGACCTGCATATCCGTCAACCGCGAATTTTGCCACGGCATTCCTTCCGAACGGACGATTTTGCAGGAAGGCGACCTGATCAACATCGACGTGTCGGCCGAACTGGACGGTTTTTGGGCCGACAATGGTTGCTCTTTCGTCCTGGACGCCGATCCTTACCGGCACAGCCGCCTCGTCGATGCATCCCGACAGATTCTGGCGCTGGCCATCGGTCATATTCGCGACGGTGTCCGAATTTCGGAGGTCGGGCATCTGATGGAAACGGAAGCGAAAAAGCGCGGCTTCAAGGTAATCCGAAACCTGATGGGGCATGGTATTGGAAGGAGTTTGCATGAGGAGCCGCATGAAATCGCCAATTTTCGCGACCGCTTTAACCGAACACGCTTTCGAAAGAATTCGGTGGTTGCCATCGAGACTTTTATTTCTACCGACTCCCGTTATGCGACAACTTTGCCCGATGGATGGACGATGGTCGGCGATCGGGGCGGTTTTATGGCGCAACACGAACATACAATTGTCGTGACCGATGGCCCACCGCTCATTTTAACTTCCGGTAATGGCGTTTGGGATTGATATAGAAATGATTACCTTGGCTCATGAACAAAAAATCATTTCCTGAATCATGAGAAAACTGTGCTTCCTGTTCCTGACCATTTCGTACGCCCTGCTTTTTCAAGCCTGCCAACCCCGGCAGACGGCGCCTGCTGCGGAACTCCCGAAATTTGACGAGACCGCCGAAACCGCCGAGATCATGAAAGTGATCGACAATGAAACCAAATCTTTTTTCGATGGCAATTATGAAGCCTGGGCCAGCAACTGGAGCCACGAACCCTATGCCATGCAAGCCTGGAACAACAGCGACGGCACTTCCAGTGCAGCAGTGGGTTGGGAAAAAATCAATGCCCAGGGAAAAGGATGGATCGAAACGTATTACAAAAACGGAAAAAACATCATCCATCCCGAATTCAAACGGGATACCCCACAGGTCAAATTTTTTAACGAAAAAACGGCATACCTGATCTGGAAACAGTACAATGCCGATCAGGAAAAAAAATTCTACCGCGTCAGCCAGGAATCGCGCATCATGGAAAAACAAGCCGATGGCTGGAAGATTGTCAACGTAACGGCAATGTGGGATGTAGAACCTAAGGTTCCGGCGGAACCTTTTCAGTGAATAATATGAATAGAAAACAATTCCTGAAACTAATGGCTGCTCTGCCGGTGGCCGGTGTTGCTATGAAACTCAGCAGTTTAAATCAGTTTGCCGGCGAACTCGGCAACACCGAACGTATGCCAGCCCTTTTTCTGGGGCACGGCAGCCCGATGAACGCCATCGAGGAAAATGAATTCGTGTCCGGTTTTCGCAAAACGGGCCAGGAAATGCCCACGCCAACCGCCGTATTGTGTATTTCCGCCCACTGGGAGACGCGAGGCACCTTCGTTACCGCCATGGACCATCCGCGCACTATCCACGACTTCGGCGGGTTCCCAAGGGCATTGTTCGAGGTACAATACCCGGCGCCCGGCAACCCCGAACTGGCAAAGGAAGTGCAAGGGATGGTGAGCAAGACACAGGTCGGACTCGACCACAACTGGGGGCTCGACCACGGCGCCTGGTCGGTGATCAAACACCTGTATCCAAAGGCCGATGTGCCGGTCATCCAGATGAGCCTGGATTACAGTCAACCCCCGCAATACCACTACGAACTGGCCCGCGAACTGGCTGCCCTGCGCCGCAAAGGCGTACTGATCGTGGGCAGTGGCAATATGGTGCACAACCTGCGCCTGGTTGCCTGGGACCGCCTGAACGAAGTGGACTATGCTTTCGACTGGGCTACCGAGGCCAGCGACAAAATGAAAACGGCCATTCGCTCGGGCGATCACCAAGCCCTGGTCGATTTCAAGTCGCAGGGCCGTTCGTTCGATCTCGCCATTCCCACGCCGGAGCACTTTTTGCCGCTGTTGTACATCCTCGCCTTGCAGGAAAAAGACGAGGCGGCCTCGTTTTTTAACGATAAAGCCGTTGCCGGTGCATTGACCATGACTTCAGTGAAGGTGGATAAGGCGTAACTTCGCTGCATGAAACCGGAAGAGGAAATTCTGCGCTACATCGCCCAGTTCACTACGCTCAGTCAGGGCGAAGCGGAAGATATTGTAAAAACCATCAAGGTAAAAGCCTTCAAAAAAGGAGCCTTTCTGCTGAAAGAAGGGCAAGTGGCCAAGCTGTGCTATTTTGTCCTGAAAGGCTGCGTGCGGCAGTATTTCCTCGTCGATGGTGAGGAGCGTACGACCAATTTTTATACAGAAGGGCAACCGGTTACACCCTACGGCGGCACCTTCCGGCAGGAACCCTCGAAGTACTACTTGTCTTGCCTGGAAGACACCATTGTCACGGTCGGATCGCCGGAACAGGAAGCTTTGTTTTTTGCCAAATTTCCACGTCTGGAGTCGGTAAGCCGTCTGGCAATAGAAGAAGAATTGGGTAAAAGTCAGGACCAGTTGTCGACATTTATTCTCAGCAGTCCGGAAGAGCGTTACCGGCAGTTGCTGGCGACCCGCCCCGATCTGCTCGAACGTGTCCCGCAGTATCACCTGGCGAGTTATCTGGGCGTCAAACCCGAGTCGTTGAGCCGGATCAGGAAACGAATTACCATCAAAGCGGATTGATTTTATTAACCAAAGTCAATGACGCGCTGCCTCGCATGCACCGACCTTTGCACTAAAATAATTCAAGTGCAATGAAAGCAACAACAATGAAAGCGGCGGTATACCGTCGTTATGGCGCTCCGGAACTCGTGAAAATCGAAGCAGTCGACAAACCCGTGCCAGCCGACCACGAAATTCTCCTGAAAATTCACGCCACGGCCGTCAATTCAGCCGATAGCAGGCTGCGCAGGGCCGATCCGTTTGCCGTGCGTTTTGTATTTGGCCTGTTTCGGCCGCGCAAACCGATACTCGGCGGCGTATTGTCGGGCGTGGTAGAGGCTGTGGGAAAAAACGTCACAAAATACCGGGTCGGCGATGCCTTGTTTGGCGCCACGGCGATGGTGATGGGCGCTCATGCCGAATACCTTTGTCTGCCCGAATCGGGCGCACTGGCCCACAAGCCCGATAACCTTAGCCATGAAGAAGCCGCCGCTTTGCCATTTGGCGGAATGACTGCGCTTTACTTTTTGCGAAAAGCGGGTGTACAGTCTGGCCAGAAGGTACTGATTTACGGCGCATCGGGGGCGGTAGGCATAGCCGCGGTGCAAATAGCCAGGTCGATGGGCGCTCATGTCACCGCCGTGTGCAGCACCGGGAATGTGGACTGGGTGGCTTCGCTGGGCGCCGACGAGGTGATCGACTACACCCGAACAAACTTGTCGACCTTTGGCCCGCGCTTCGACGTGCTGTACGAAACGGTCAACAAACTGCCCGTGACTGACGGTGTTACCATACTCCGGCCCGGCGGAAAATTGATTTTAGGCGCGGCCTTGTTGAAAGAAATGCTGGCAGGCGGCTGGCATACCTTGTTTAGCGGAAAAAAAATGATCGCCGGTGTAGCGGCGGAGACGGCGGAGGCTGCCGGTTTTTTGGCAGATTTGGCAGAGACGGGCCGGATCAAAGCGGCAATCGGCAGGGTGTTTTCGTTTGAACAAATTGCGGAGGCCCACGCCTGGACAGATGGCGGACACAAACGAGGGAATGCGGTGATCAGGGTTTGTGGGCCTTAAATCCTTAACTTTGCGCTATGAAAAAGGTCATCGTCGTATTTCCGGCTCTCTTGTTATTCTCCGCATGCTATTCTTTCCGGGGGATTTCCATCGATCCCAACGATCAGACCTTTTTTGTACAGACTTTTGAAAATGTCGCGCCCAACGCCCCGCCTACCTATGCGATCGATTTTACCGAGCAGTTCAAACAAAAAGTGCGCACGGAAACCCGTTTGCGTTTGCAACAGGAAAGTCCTGATCTCGAATTCAGTGGCCAGGTAACCGGATTTAACGTTGTGCCGATCGCCCCCAAACCGGGCGAGGTAGTCGCGCGCAATCGTCTGGAAATCCGGCTTCGCGTATCTTTGACGTATAAGGATGAAAAACGAAACTGGCCGAATCCGCGCGATTTCAGTTACTTTGCCGAATTCGGCAACGATCAGGACCTGTTGACCATCCAGGACCAACTCATCAGGGAAATCAACCCGCAGTTGCTCGAAGATGTTTTCAACGCGGCGTTTAACAACTGGTAAAGTTTTGATGCCCAAACGACAACCATGACGCAGGATCGATTTTTAAAAATGCTGGGCGATGCCGATTTGCTGGCGACGATTTCTTATCAGGAATTGAAGACGCTGGCGCTGGCTTATCCCTATGCGCACAACCTGCATATGCTGCTGGCCCTGAAAGCCCGGCAAGACAATCACCCGGACTTCAACCGTGCCCTGGCCGCGGCGGCAGCCAACAGCCTGTCGCGCCCCCGGCTGTTCCAACTCATTGCGCCGCAGCGTGTTACAGTGATGGAAGAAGTACTGGAATTGCGTGCCATCGAAGCCGTGCAGCAGGATCTGGCGGCGCGGGCGCCTGTTGCCCGTCAAACGGAGTCAGAAACCCTGCCATCTGCCAGTGCCGCCGCTCAGGCGCCGCCGGCCGTAGCGCCGCCACAGCCTTCGCATCAGTCGCTTCCGCCCGAGTCGACGGACGCCTCGGCACACGATTCGTTTATCGACAGGGAAGAAAACGGCTTTTTGCGCTTTGACCAATGGCTGGATCAATTCAACCTGAATGCCCTGACACCTCGCCCAAGAAGGACCCCGCCACCACCGGAAGACAACCCAGGGCCGGTGCCCCGTGCCCCGCAAGTGCAAGAAAAGACACCGGCCCGGCCAGCAGAAACGCCGCCTGCCATAGCGCAAAGCCTGGCCGAACGCAGCATCTCTGCCCGTGATGAAGTCGTTTCGGAAACAATGGCCCGCTTGTTTGCCGCACAAGGGCATCGTGAAAAAGCGATTGCGATGTACGAACGATTGCGTTTGGTGTTCCCGGAAAAAAGCGATTACTTTGCGGCCGAAATTGACAAACTTAAAAAATAGACGACAATGTTATCCACCCTTGTGGTATTGATTGCCCTTGTGAGCGCTCTGCTGTTGCTGGCGGTATTGATCCAGAATCCCAAAGGCGGCGGCATCGACCCGACTTTCGGCGGCCAGGCCCAGCAACTGTTCGGCGCTGCCCGCTCTACCGACTTCATTGAAAAAGCAACCTGGGTACTCGCCGGCGCACTCATTGTGCTCTGCGTAGCCGCGGCCCTGATGGTTGGCACCGGCGGTGAACTCACCCCGACCGATATCCCGCTCCAGACGGAACAGTAAACGTTCCTGCTGCATCCGGCTTTACCAAGAGTATAGTCCTAAAAGTCGCAAAGCGCGCCAGAACATCAGATTCTGGCGCGCTTTTAGGCTTGAGGCGAGGTCTACTCATTTGTCGTAACGGTGCAAATCCAGTCGTTCGATCAGGGCAATCAGTTTTTGGGCGTATTTTTTATCGGAAGCATAGCCGGCTTGTTGCAGTCCTTTTGCCCAACCGCGGTAATCCGACCGGGAAAGTTCAAAGAGAAACGCATAGCGGCTTTTTCCGTGCAGGTGTTGGCTGTGCGCGCGATAGCTCCCCCAGGCATTAGGGAATTTAACAAAGAAATCCTTGTGCGTATCATCGGCATAATTCACACAATGTCCTTTTTTGCAATGCCGTGCCGTGCATTTTATGCCAAAATGATTGTTGGCCATCTTGACCAGTTTGCTTTCGCCGGCATTGGACTCCAATAGTGCCTGGGCAAGCGTGATACTGGCTGGTATACCATATTTTCGCATCTCGGCCATGGCAACCGGCGCAAAACGGTCGACGTAATCCTGACATTTGTCGTTTCCGGCCGTGGCTTCTGCGACCGGAATCTGGTTGCGTTTGGCAAAACCGGGGTCCATGACAAATGCAGCATGGCCCTGCTCTCCGGCATCCAGCGTTACCTGGGCAGCGGATGAGCTTGGTTTGATGCCCAGTTTTTGGGCGATCGAGCCTTCTGTTTGCTCCGGGTTGGCCGAATGGCCTATGCCCAGTTCGGCTGTATCGCTGAATACAACAAGCGGCCGGTCACTCCAGACCAGGTATGCTATCGCGGCCAGAAGTGCCAGCTTCCACAAGGTAGATTCGGTGCGCTGCCTGTCTTCCGGTGCGTCAAGCGGCTTTTGGGTGCCGTAAAATGCGTGAGTGTTGTGCAACTGGGCCATACAAAATAAAAATTTGAACGGTGAAAGAGTGGTCCTGTGCTATTGACAAGGCAAAGTAAAACAAAATGTTTTTAAATGGCAAATGAAAAATTAAAATCGAAACAAAAAAGTTTTTTAGTTGCCGCTCACCCTGTTGGATAAATGGACAAAGCCCGTATGTTGGCCATTTGGGTCACGCTAATGTAAACTGTGTTCGTGTAATATGAAACCTCGCCCGCGGCCCTTGTTATTTGGCGGAAAGGCCTATTTTTGCGGCACTTCGAATCTTGGTGTATTTTTTACACACTATTAATTTTACCTTCCTATGGTTATTGTTGCCGACTGTGGATCTACGAAATGCGACTGGCTGCTGGTGCGTGGCCACCGCGACCAGCATTTGGAAAATACGGTGGGATTCAACCCGTTTTTCCAGACGACTGCTGAAATTCAAAAAATTGTAGAAGATCAATTGTCGCCCAAATTGCTTGGCGACGGGGTAGAAAAAGTTTGGTTTTACGGCACTGGTGTGCACGATGAAGAGCGCGGTGAAATGATTGCCCGTGCCTTGCGCGCCGTGTTCCCGAAGGCGGAAGTATTTGTCTGGCACGACTTGCTCGGGGCGGCCCGGGCAACTTGCGGCCACGAAGCGGGTATCTCCTGTATTTTGGGCACCGGTTCGAATAGCTGCTATTTCGACGGCGAAAACATCCTCGACAACGTTCCTTCGCTGGGATGGTTGCTGGGCGACGAAGGCTCCGGCACGCACCTGGGCAAAGCTTTGCTGCGCGCCTGGTATTACCGGGAATTGCCCACCGATCTGAATGCATCGTTCAATGCTGCCCATCCGGAAGGTCCCGATTCGATCAAAGACCGAATCTACGAAAAAGGCGCCAACGCTTATCTGGCCTCTTTTACCCAGTTTTTGGGGGAAAACATCAACCACCCCTTTATTAAAAACCTCGTCTCGAACTCATTGGGCGAATTTCTGGACCGCCACGTGATCAAATACAGCGGGTACCAGCACGTGCCGATCAATTTCGTCGGCTCGATTGCCTACCATTTTCAGGACATCCTCTTCAAGTGTCTCGAGGAACGCAAAATGAAACCCGGCGTGGTCGTGCGGAAACCTATCTACCCGCTGGCAGATTACCACATCAGTCCTATCGATTAAAATAACCTATGAAAAAGGATATCAAACGTATAGCAGTGTTCACCTCCGGCGGCGATGCGCCGGGTATGAATGCTGCCATCCGGGCCATTGTCCGGAATGCGATCAACAACGATCTGCATATCTACGGGGTTCATCGCGGCTACGAGGGCATGATCAACGGCGATATCCGTCGACTGGAAACCTCCGACGTCAGTAACATCATTCACCGCGGGGGCACAGTGCTCAAAACGGCCCGCAGCATGCGCTTTATGACGCCGGAAGGCCGAAAGCAAGCGTACGAAAACCTGGTCGACAACGACATCGATGCGCTGATCGCCATCGGGGGGAACGGCACCTTTACCGGGGCTAAAACATTCATGGCCGAATACCCGGATATCCCCATCCTGGGGCTGCCCGGCACCATCGATAACGATTTGTTCGGCACTGATTTCACCATCGGCTTCGACACCGCGCTCAACACAGCAGTACAGGCCGTCGACAAGATCCGCGACACGGCCGATTCACACAACCGCCTGTTTTTTGTCGAAGTGATGGGCCGCCATTCCGGTTATATCGCCCTCCACACTGCGATAGCCGGCGGCGCCGGCGGTGTGATGTTGCCCGAAGAAGAGTCGAATATCGACGACCTGATCAAACTGCTCAAACGCGGGGCCAAACGCTCCAAACTGTTCAGTATTGTCATTGTGGCTGAAGGTAACCACATGGGAACGGTGTACGATATCGCCCACCAGGTATCTGAAAAGATCGAACTGTACGACGATATAAAGGTCACCGTTATCGGTCACCTTCAACGCGGCGGCTCTCCAACGGCTTTTGACCGGGTGACGGCCAGTATTCTGGGGTTCACGGCAGTAGAAGCTTTGCTCGAAGGCAAATCGGGTATGATGGTAGGCATCCGAAACAACAATGTCGCCTATACGCCTTTTGCCGACGCCATTTCCAAACCCAAAACGTTCAACAAGGACTTGCTGCGACTGGCGCATATTCTGGCGCAGTAATTCGGTTATACGATGCTTTCTTAGGTACAGAAGGCGCAAGGGTATCAACTCTTGCGCCTTTTTTGTGCCCCGATCCTACCTTCAAAGGGGGAAATACGCTCCCCGGTTTTCTGAAAATAGTTAACAGATATGTTTAATAAAGTATTGGCTTATAATACAATACATCAATTGTTGGAAACTTGTAAATCTGATAATTGAAAAAACATGTCTTTGCATCCCCGCCTGCTCGCCCCCAATTTTGCCTCACCATTCTTTAATAAACTTATTTTTTGTAAAACATGAAAAATGCAATCTCAACACTGATTTGCCTGCTGGCCTTAACTGGCCTTTCCGCGGGCAATCCGCCGACCGTCGTGTGCCTCAACGGCTTGACGGCCAACCTCATGCCAACGGGGGAGGTCACGATCTGGTCGGTCGATCTGATGGCTTATGCCGAGGATCAGGAAACGCCGTTTACAGAACTCGTGTTTGGGCTCCGGATCGCAGGCGCCGGAAGCGGTTTCCCAAATTCCAACAGTTTTTCCTTCAATTGTGATCATTTGGGTGACAACGAAATGGAGTTATGGGTGATGGATGCCGATGGCAACACCGCACAATGCAACACCATCGTCAACATTCAGGATTTTTTCGAATTCTGTGACAACGCCCAGGATCAGACCCCGCCGATCGTGACGAGCCTGGCCGAATTGCCGGTCGAAATGTCTCAAACGGGGGAAGTGGTCGTCCTGGCCTCGGATTTATTCGTTTGGGCCCAGGATGACGTCACTTCTGCCGACGAGCTGGATATTGCCATCCGTATAGCCGGCGACGGTAGCGGGTTTCCGCTTGATGAATTCGGTCAGCCCCAGAGCAGTGTCGTGCTGGGCTGCGATCACCTGGGAGGCGTCAACCTCGAAGTTTGGGTGCGCGATGCCGCCGGCAATGCCTCATTTACCGTGTCGAATGTTACGCTGGACGACCCCGAGGGTATCTGCGACCAGCAAGCGTTAAGCGCCCACGCCCCTTCCGCAAGAGTGCGTGCATTGGTGTGTTTCCCCAATCCCGCCGGCCCTGCCTCGCGCCTTGCCCTTCCGGCTTTGTCTGCCGACAGCAACTGGCAGATTTTCATCAGCGACCACTTCGGACGCATGCTGGTGCGCGATTACGGTACCGGAAACAGTTTTGACCTGGGTGGAAAAAGCCTCAAATCGGGGCTGTACTGGGTGCATATAGCCGAAAGCAATGGCCGGACGTATGCCGGCAAACTGATTATTTTTGAATAAATTATCACCATAACACACAACGGGAACGTTGGCGGGACCTACCTGCCAACGTTCTTTTTTTGCCCCACAGGCACTTATAGCGGGGCAGAAACTTCTTTTTTTAATCAGGAGGGTAACAAAAGAATTCGCCGCTGGATTTGATAGAAGTTTGCATGCCAATTGATTTTGAGTGTTTTTAAAAAACTGGCAGTAAATTTGATCAAAGTTTTAAATTGTAAAATTATTTTTTACAAAAACTGAAATTATGAAAACATTTGTTACTCTGTTAATGCTTTCGCTGTTCACAACGTTGGCCGCGGTTTCAGCCGCCGGCCAAAATTTTCTGGCAGTCAAAGACAGCATCTGTATCTACGAAGATGAACTGTCGACCTTTACCTACAATGTACTGGACAACGACATTGTCCCCGACTCGGTTTTTATCGTACCCATGGGGCAGTCTTCTTGTTTTTTCCTGGACGAGCTGGGCGAAATACATGTCTCACCGGATGCCACTGATTGTTGCGAGGTACCGCACAAATTCAAATACCGCATTGTCGGTTGCGATTTCGGGCCGCCTTGCATGGCAGAGGTCATAATTATGGTCAAGTGCCGCAAACCGGATTGTGCGCTGGTCGACCTCGACGAATTGCACGACGACGGAGCCGGCACGCCGGGCGGAGGGGCATGTTTGTCGGCCTGTGAATTTTCGGCCGCCACGTATTTTGTCTCTTACAACCCGCTGAATACCTACACCTGGACGGTTACGGGCGGAACATTCGTGGCTGGCGGCAATCCGGCGGAGATCATCGTCAGCTGGGGCGCTGCCGGTTCGGGCATCGTCACCCTGAGCGTCAACGGCGGCGCACCCAAAATCTTTTGCGCCGACATTCTAAGCTCGCCGGTGGCCGGTTTCACCATCGACGACGCTTCCCCCTGTCTCAATTCTCCCGTCAGTTTTACCAATACTTCCGTGGGCGGGAGTAGTTATTATTGGGATTTTGGCGACGGAAACACGTCCACAATGCCCAACCCGAGCCACGATTACGGGGCGCCGGGACAGTATACCGTTTGTCTCGTCGTTACAAAAAACAACTACGATGCGCAGGGTAACCCGCTTTGCTGCTGTACGGACACCCTTTGTCAGGACGTAGTGGTGGATTCGTTGCCGGGACCGAATATTTATTGTCTGTCAACGCTTTGTGCATTCGATAGCACCAAATACTGGACCGACGCGAGCAATTGCGGCACGTATACCTGGACGGCAGTAAACGCCGACGGATCACCTGCAACGTTCACCGGACAGGGCACCGATACCATTTGCGTGCAATGGGGCGCGGGGCCATTTGGTACGATCACCTTGCAGGTGAGCGGCTGCGATCAGGCATACTGTACCGACCCGGTTACTATGACCGTTCCGATTATTTCCAATACGGTAGCGCTCGCCGGTCCTAACGCCGTTTGCGCCGGTTCAACTTCGGTGTACAGCGCGCCCAAGTGGATCAGCGCCTGGTACGACTGGACGGTGACGGGCGGTATTATTCTGGAAGGCGATAGTACGCATACCATTACGGTTCAATGGGGCCCCGGCCCGACCGGGACGATACAGTTGAATTACGGCAGCGACTTTTTGGGCGGATTGCCGGGCCATGATCCCGAAGATTGCGGCGGCAGCGCATCGCTGACGGTCAGTATCAAGCCGGAATTCGAGGTGGTTGGGCCGCAGGGGCCGTTTTGCGTGGGCGATCAGTCTTCGTTTTTCGCAACACCTGCGCCTTGGGGAAATTACAATTGGACGGTAATGCCGGCTGCTTCATTTACCGGAAACGGCTCCAGTAGCATCGTCGTCACCTGGCCTGCACCGGGCGCGTATGTGGTTTCAGCAGTGCCTACGAACAATACTGTTTATTGCAATAGCCAGTCTTCTGCCCTGGCCATTGTTGTAGCAGTTATGCCACCCGATTCGATCGAAGGGCCTTTGGAAATTTGTCCGGACGACATAGCGACCTATTTTGGATACAGCGCACAAACCAACGTCAAATACGTATGGAATGTAACGGGCGGCACACCTTCTACCTACACTGGCAATCCGGTTACGGTCGACTGGAACCCGACGGGGCCGTACGGTCTGAGTCTGCAAATGATGCAATTGGGCGCCCCGACGTGCATGTCGGCCCCGCTGTCGGTCAGCGTAGTGCCGAAAACGATTACAGGGCCGGTGAGCATCAACGGTACGGGCGCCTGCGTCAACAAACAAGAGAATTACACGGCTTCGCTGGTGCAGGGCCATCCGGATGCCGTATTTACCTGGTCGATTACGCCCGCCAATGCCGGCAGCGTGATCGGAGGGCAGGGGAGTGCCAATGCAATGGTACAATGGAACAATATCGGAGGTTCTGCCACGGTCAGCGTAGTGGTGACTTTATGCAACCAAACCCTCAATGGCACGCTGAATGTTCAGATCGGGGATCCGGTAGTTAGCATCACCCAAAGCGGCAATTTGTGCCCCGGACAAACCGCCACGTTGACGGCCACGGCCGGATTTAACGATTATGACTGGACGCCGAGCGCAACTGGCCAGACGATTACGATAAACACCGGGGGGATTTATGTCGTGACGGCTACCACACTGGCCGGATGTACGGCGGTGGCTTCTTTTACGGCAGTGTCATCGGGAGGGCCGGTGGCGTCTATCTCTACGGCCGACCTGACCACCCTGTGCATTAATCCGGCAAACAATGCCATGGTCAACCTCGTGGCGCAGACCAACCCGAATTACAATTTCGTGTGGTATTGCAACGGGTCGCCTCAGTCGCAACCATTGACCCAGGCGACTTTTAAACATACAAACAGCAATGTGCCCGGAACCTTTGTCTACTATGTTGTTGTGACGGATGTGACGACCGGCTGTACGGCGCAATCCAATTCCATCACGGTAACCCAGGTGGTTTGCACCGATCCTTCCGACCCCTGCGAACCGGCCGGAAATTTTACGCTGGATATCGTATCGGCCACATCCCAGAATCCCGATTGCAACATCATCGATTTTGATGCGAATGCGAGCAATGTCACGGGAGTCGTCTGGAATTTTGCCGACCCCAACAGCAACCTTAACACAGGCACTTTGCCCGACGCAACCCATGCCTACACCCAGGCAGGGTGTTATCTGGTCTTGGTGACGGGCCAAACGCCTGCCTTGCCGCCCAACAACACCTGTACCGTCGGCGATACCATTTCGGTCTGTGTGCCCTTGGTTGCCGATTTCGATGTGACGGTCAGTTGTTTGGTGGCTACTTTCACCGATCAGTCGACCTACCTCCCCGGCGACGGCCCTGTTTCCTACACCTGGGATTACGGCGATGGAAACGTGGTATCGGGCGGCCCCAATCCCATGCACCTGTACACGAGCGGGGGGCCTTATACTGTTTCGCTGACGGTTACGAATGCCGATGGCTGCCAGTCGGTGTATTCGCAACTGATTAATGTGGACAATTTGCCCAGCGCCAGCGTCAGCGCCGCGCCTGCCAGCGCCTGCGTGGGGCAACCGGTTCAATTTACAGGTACGAACACGGGGACTTCCACCATCATCAATTGGCTCTGGAATTTTGGCGACGCCAGTACCAATGGCGCCGAAGACCCGGCCCATAGTTACCTCACAGCCGGCGCTTATGGCGTAGTGTTAACGGTAACGGACGCCGCGGGCTGTACGTCGCTTGCTTTTACGAGTGTAACCGTATTTCCCGCTCCCGCGCCCGGCGTGATCACGTTTACCCCTGGTTTGAGTGGTTGTCCGGGCGACCTGATTACGCTCACCGCACCGGCCGGCGCCAGTTGGTCGTGGACGCCTCCTGCCGGCAATGTGCAGAGCGTCAACGTCACAACTTCGGGGACGTACAGCGTAACGGTAACCGACGCCAACGGATGCTCTTCTTCACCCGATTCGGTAGAAGTGGTCATTTTCCCGGCGCCGCAGGCCATTATTACGGGCAATCCGGTAATTTGCGACCAGGGCTGCACCGTGCTCAGCGCATCGGGTGGGTTCAATTATACCTGGCAATGGCTCGATGCATCGCTCAATCCTATACCCGGCGAGGTTTTTCAGACTTTGACCGTCTGTGATTTCAATTTGTTAACCGGCGGTTATGCAGTCTCGATAACAGATGATAACGGATGTACGGCGATTTCACCGGTCTTTGTCGTTTCGGTGAAAGTTTCGCCCTCCTTCACCCTCAATGTCAGTCCAATACCTGCGTGTGAAGGCGATCCGACGACTTTGACGGTCGTGCCCGTGCAACCCAATGTTGTTTACACCTGGAATACAGGCGCGACGGGTACCAATATCACCGTATTGCAGGCGGGAACTTACACGGTGATCGGTACCGACACCCTGACGGGCTGCACCGGTTCGGCCAGCGCCCAGGTGAATCCTTTGCCCGATCTCTGCATCGTTCCCGTAGGCTGTTACAAAGCCTGTGATCCGGATACGATTTGCGGTCCGGACGGCATGACGGCATACCAGTGGAACCTCAATGGCCTACCCATCGCCGGCGCCACCGATCAGTGCTACATTGCCACCGAGTCGGGAACTTATACTCTCACGGCGACCAATGAATTCGGCTGTTCCGCCACTTCCGATTCGCTTATGTTGATGCTGATGGATTGCGGATGCGAGGGCCTCACGGTGTCTGCCCTGCCCTCCGAAACCGACTCCTGCTGCTGGACGATCAGTTACAACAACCCCATCGATAATCTTTACGGTGTGTTGATCCATACCGACGATGCGGAATTTGTGATCGATCCGGGCAGCCTGGCGCCCTCGCTGGAAATTGCTTCGCTGGGGCTGAATTTTATCGGTATCACCAACAGTCAGGGCGCGCCCCAGCCCGATCCCATGCCACAGGGCGTGGTGGCCGACTTCCTTACGATTTGCCTGAGCGACGTGACCAGTTTCCCGCAGCAAATTGTATTCGACTGGTACGATTTCAATTATGACGTGGTATGTTCCGATACCTTGATCTTCGACTGTCCGGTAGAGCCCGATTGTCTTTATGCAAAAGACGATACGATTTATTGCGAAAATGGGGTCGTCACCTACACCGTCACTTTGTGCAATCCGGTTGACAATGATTTTAACGTCGGTTATGTCGTGCTGGATGCGAGCAGCCCTTCAAACGTGGTCGTAACGCCTTCCAATATTTTCATCAGTCCGCCACTGGCGCCGGGCGAATGTCGGGACTTCACATTCCTGCTCAGCAGCGCCAATATTGCCGGCGAGGATTTCTGTTTCGGCCTTACTGCCCACGACGTGCCGCCCGGCAACCCGGACACCTCGTTGTGTTGTATGCTGGATACGATGTATTGCGTCGAAATACCCGATTGCGATCCCTGCGATAACATCGGAGTGGAGTTTGTGGACATGGTTTCGTCGGAAGACGGCGGCGATTGCTGCGCTTTTATCGGCCTGTACAACAACTTCGAGGCCAACTACTTCGACGGCATCGATCTCTGTCTGTTGCCTTCGGGGACGACCATGACGATGAACAATCCGTTCGGGTCCGGCTGGGCGACGGCCAGTTATTCGCCGACCATGATTTCGCTCGATGTCATTCCACCGCTCGGCAACACCCTTCCGCTTGGTCCGTTGCAACTACCCATGCTTTGCTTCCAGACACAGGTTGCGCCGCCGCAATTTTTGGAAATAAAATGGATGCAGGGCGACAGCGTGGTGTGCCGCGATACGATTACGTTGATGTGCGAACCGCCTTGCGGGTACATTTCCGCTGATTCGATTTCCTGTCAGGGCAATGGTTCCTGGAGTTTCCTGGGCATTTTGCACAATACTTCCGATTTTCCGATGGGAGAAGCGCAGTTTGTTTTCCCGACGTTGGGGTACAGTCAAACGGTAGTACTGCCACCGTTGCTCCCTGGCGGAACACATCCTTTCGGTATTCCGATCGGGGCGCCGGCTATGCCGGGCGATACCATCTGCTTTACGGTGGCCTTGCACGAAGTGGACGACGATAGTATGCACATCAATTGCTGCAATTTCCACGCCTGCCTTGTGCTGCCCGATTGTCCCGAACTCCTTTGTGATTGCGACGAGGCATTTTATGCCCTGCAAACCAATGGATATAAATACGCCGGCAGCCTGACCACGCCCTACGAAATCCGGTTTGCACCGGGCAGCTGGCTAAGCGATTGCGACCGCGTATTATGGGCCTGGGGCGATGCTTCGGCGCCGGATACCGCTTTCGGGAATATACCGCTTACGCACCAGTTTCCGGGCAACGGCACGTATGATGTTTGTATGAGCGTCACCCGCCTCAGCGATAGCGGCGAAGAGTGCAGGTTTGAAGTTTGCAACGAGGTGAAAATTAACCCGTACGAGAACAACCCATATGATCCGGGTATGGAGATGAGCATTTATCCCAATCCGGCGGAAGGCGCTTTCTACGTTTCCTGGCAGACCAACTGGCAAAACCCGGTGCAGGTAAGCTTGTATGATCTGCTCGGGCGCAAGGTGGCATTTGAACGCTGGACGCCCGAATCTGGTGAAAACAGGCTCCGGATCGATCCCGGGTATGCCATGCCGGGCATTTATTTTGTAGAAGTTGTTTCCAACGGAAAGCGGAGCGTGCACAAAGTTGTGTTGCAATAGAAGTTGCCGTTTTGGAAAAACAAATAACAAAAGCGCCCCCGACTTTCCGAGTCGGGGGCGCTTCTTTTGTTCCGGTTTCAGGCGTCGCGATCAGGTCAGATCGGCGTTGCACTGTTTATTTTTCCTCGTAATTGTAGGGCAGGATTTTCGAGTCTTTCACCGTCGAAAGCGTCATCAGCGTTTTCAGGCGTTCGATCTCCTCGATCTGGCTGAGGGTTTTGAACAGCAGTTGTTCGTAGGTGGGAATATCGCGGCATACGATCTTCATCAGGAAATCAGCTTCACCGGTGATGATGTAGCATTCCGTGATCTCGTCGATCTGCGAGATTTTCTGAAGGAAGTTGTTCAGCGCGTTTTCGCGTTTCCAGGCGAGCGAAACCAGGACGAAGGTTTTGACGTTGAGCCCCATCATCTGCGGATTCACCTGGGCGTGGTAGCTCTGGATAATGTCGCTTTGTTCCAGTTTTTTTACGCGTTCGAGCGTCGGGGCAGGGGAGAGCCCGATTTTTTTGGAAAGATCGAGGTTCGTGATCTTGCTGTTCTCCTGGAGGATCTTGAGAATTCTTAGGTCTATTTTATCGAGTTTTTCCGACATGGTGGTATAATTTGTAAAATTAAATTCTGGTCTGAAAAATTTCCCCAAAGGTAGGGCGGGAAAAAATAATTTGCAAGCGAAACCAGTATTGACCTTTGTAAATTTTGTTAACAAAGCGTTTTTGTCATATCGGCAGCATTAAATTTTCGACCAAAAGCCTCAAAAACGCGATTTAGCCAATGATTATTTGCTGAAAAGCAAAATAAATACGGGGAGAATAAAAAAAGGCCGGTTCTGCGCTTTGCCGGCGTAAAAACGCCAAACAATACACGCTGAACCGGCCTGAAAAAGAGGCACTGCAGACAATCCGTCCGCCAACGGGCCCTTACGGGAAGATACCCATGGAGATATAGTCGCTCGCAATCTTTTTAAGCGAGCAAACGAATGCAGCCGTACGCACGTCGTGAATATCCGGGTGCTGGCGCATGGTTTCGCGGATTTGCTGGTAGGCCGTGATCATGGTGTCTTCGAGGCCCGAATTGACCAGTTCGATTTCCGTACCGCCGCGCGTCAGGAAATCGCGTTCGCGATCGCCGACTGTTTTGCCGGTCATTTCTTCGATTTTGCTCACCAGACCTTCGAACTGGTTGTGGTGGAAGCGGTTTTCGAGGCGACCGAAGCGGTGGTGCGACAGGTTTTTGAGCCATTCGAAGTAGGAAACCGTCACACCGCCTGCGTTGATATAGAAGTCGGGAATGATGACGATACCTTTTTTCAGCAAAATCGGGTCAGCATCGGCCGAAACGGGGCCGTTGGCGGCTTCTGCGATGATCTTGGCTTTGATGCGGGCGGCATTTTCAGCCGTAATCTGGTTTTCCAAAGCGGCCGGTACCAGGATGTCGCATTCCAGTTCGAGCGCTGCCGAGGCGTCGCCGATGTGTTTGGAGCCGGGGTAACCGACGATGGAGCCCGTTTCCTTGCGGAAAGCCAGCAGTTTTTCGATATCGATGCCGTTCGGATCGTAGATGGAGCCTTCGCGTTCGGCCACGCCGATAATTTTGACGTCGCCTTCCAACTGGCTGATAAGCGCTGTGTTGCTGCCCACGTTGCCCAGGCCCTGTACAACCATGGTTTTGCCAGCGATGCCGGGTGTAAGACCCAGCTTTTTCATATCGTCGCCGTACGAAACAGCTTCGCGCAGGCCGTAGAATACGCCGCGACCCGTGGCTTCGGCGCGGCCGCGGATACCGTTTTGGGTAACAGGTTTGCCGGTTACGCAGCCGATGGAGTCGATTTCACCGTGGCGGAATGCCTGATAGGTGTCGAGAATCCAGGCCATTTCACGCGGACCGGTGCCGTAGTCGGGCGCGGGCACGTCGATGCCCGGGCCGATGAAGTTTTTCTTGATCAGCTCGGTGGTGTAGCGGCGAGTGATGTTCTGGAGTTGTTCGACGGTGTAGTTCGAGGGATTGATCTTGATCCCGCCTTTGGCGCCGCCGAACGGAACGTCCACCAGCGCGCATTTGTAGGTCATCAGGGCGGCGAGGGCCATTACTTCGTCCTGGTCGACGGATTCAGCATAGCGGATGCCGCCTTTCGTCGGCAAACGGTGGTGGCTGTGTTGTACGCGGTAAGCTTCAATTACTTCGAAGTCGCCATTGACGCGTACGGGAAAACGGATTTGCAAAACGAGATTACAAGCTTTGATCTGCTCCACCAGTCCTTTTGGGATATCGGTGTAACTCGCCGCTTTGTCTACGTAGTTTTCTACGCTTTTAAAAAAGCTAATTTTTCCACTCATGGTCATCCTTAGTTTGGTGCTCTAATTTGGTTAGTTTACGCTCCAGTCGAACGAGGTACCATACGATACCGAGAAAAATGACGAGGATAACGGCTACCACGACATTTATTTTCCCGGTTTCGCGCATGAAATCCCGGTTGCCCTGGGCAAATGCTGCCGGCAAAGGTAGCAGGCTCAGCAAAATGATTGCAAAAATTTTTTGCGTTGGAAAAAATTTCATCTTTTAAAACGGGGGAAAAGTTTATTTTTTTGCTAAATTCGGAAAATTTAATTCCCGGGACCGATCAGTCGAGCCCGTGCGAACGATCGTGCAGGCGCTGGTATCGGATGCGAAGGCTGGCGATCCAGAATCCCAGTAGCGTCCAGCCCAGAATCGAGGGGTAAAACACCGCGCGCATCGTATTGTCGAGGTCTTCGCTGCCGAACGCAGGGTTGCCGGTCGCGCCCGGATGCAAGCTGGCGAACATGCGCGGCACGATATACAACAGTGGAATCAGCGAAGCAAAGGCAAAGATGTTGTACACGGCGGCCAGGCGGGCGCCCTTTTCGGGTTCGTCGAACGAGCGGCGCAGAATGAAATAAGCCAGGTAGATCAGCAGGGCCACGGCCGTCATGAGTTGTTTGATGTCGTTGCTCCAGGGTTTGCCCCAGGCGTAATTGGCCCATACCATACCCGTAAACAGGCCCAAAAAGCCGAACAGCAACCCGGTTTCGGCATAGCCGGCCGCTTTGCGGTCGAAGTCGGGGTCGGGCTTGCCGAGGTAACGGATGCTGTACCAAACGGATGCGATAAAAAGAAACATCAGCACAAACCACATGGGCACGTGGTAGTAGGTATTGCGGATGCTTTCGTAGATCACGTTGCGGTAGGGAAAAGAAAAATCTTTGATAACGTGCAGGTTATCGATCGGTTGCAGGGTCCAGGCCGAGTCGGAAACCATGGACGATACACTTGCGCCGCTTTTCAGAAAAGCGGTATCCTGTATCAGTTTGAGGGCATTTGGCAGCAGCGACACGCCATCGGTCGGGTGGTCGACGATGGCGGTCAGCAAGGTCGATTTTTCCCCTTTGGGCAGGTAGGGCGGCAGTTGAAAACTGGCCTCCAGCGTGGTGTCGTTGAGCACTTTAATGGTTTGTGCGGCCGTGGCGCGCGACGAATCGTATTCCAGCCACACGCGGATTTGCCCCGGTTCGGATTTGGAAAAATAAGAATTGTAGCCAAAGACCTGTAAAGTAAGCGCCTGGCCGGTCGTGGCAGTTTCCGGGCTTACCCGCACCACGCCGGGTTTGAGCGGTATCAGCAAGCCGATGCTAAGCGCATAAAGAACAAGGACGACAGAAAGGATTTTCCACCACATATTGTTGAGTTGGTAGTTGCAGTTATGGTAACAAGGGGCAGTCGGGGCGACAAATTTCCGCTTTTTAGGCAGAACAACTATTCTTAGTTTGGCAGCACGTCACCAGTTCACCAGTTTTATCAGTCTTTCCAGATAAAAGGGAACAGCACAAACGTAAGCGTTACAAGAATGCCGTCGATCGCCAGCAGGTTGATGATATCGCGGTCGTAAGTGGCCAGCGGCGGCATAAGGCCCAGTGCAAATTTGGATAAATTGGTGAGCGTAAGCAAAATAGGCAATATGACCGGGAAACTGAGGATCGCCATCAAAGTCGCGCTGTTGTTGGCCTTGGCGGCGATGCTCGATATAAACGTGAACGCGATGGAAAACCCCAGGCTGCCCAACAAGAGGGTAAGCCAAAACAGGCCGGCGTCTTTTACCGGGTTGCCGGCTACCACACTGTACGTAACAAAAGACAAACTGCTCAATACCAGGAGCAACAAGGTATTGTAAACGATTTTTGAGAGCAGCAGCATGACCGGCTCTGCCAGCTGGTAGTAGTACAGTTGCCGGGCGCCGCTTTCCTGCACGAAGCTTTTGACCACCGCGTTGATCGAGGCGAAGAGCACGACCAGCCAAAACAGCACATTCCAGATTTTGGGGCTGATGTCGGCTTTTGCAGAGGCGATATACACGACGAAAATCATGCTGAACACGTACAGGACGATGCCGCTGATCGCGTAACGTTGCCGAAATTCGAGCAAAAATTCCTTTTGCAGTAGGATGATGAAATGTCTCCAGTTCATAAACAAGTTGCGGCAAAGGTAGGGCAGGGTAGCCGGCAAGTATGCGCTTGGAATAAATTTTACAGGTATCGCTTTATCTTTGCTGCCGGCCTGATTTGCAGGCCAAGCCATGTTCGCCCCATAAACCCTTCATTTTCAATAAACCCAACCGCATGAGCTGGTTCAAACGACTGAAAGAGGGCGTCTCCACGGCCACCAAATCCAAAAAGGACGTACCCGAAGGCATCTGGTATCAATGCAAAAAATGCAAAGAAACCAGCACGACCAAAGAACTCCGCGAGAACAACTACATCTGTCCCAAATGCGATTACCATACCGCGATCGGGTCACGGGAATATTTTGAAATCCTGTTTGACAACCAGGAGTACACCCGGCTGAACGACGACCTGATCTCCAAAGATTTTCTACAGTTCACCGACCTGAAACCCTACGCCAAACGCCTCGACGAGACCCGCGCAAAAACAGGCCTCAATGATGCCCTGGCATCCGCCGAAGGTCTCGTCAATGGCCGCCCCCTGGTCGTAGCCTGCATGGATTTTCGTTTTATCGGCGGCTCGATGGGCTCCGTGGTCGGCGAAAAAATCTCCCTGGCCATCGACCGCGCGCTCGAAACCGGCGCTCCGCTGCTCGTAATTTCCAAATCCGGCGGCGCACGTATGATGGAAAGTGCTTTTTCCTTGATGCAAATGGCCAAAACCAGCGCCAAACTGACCCTGTTGGCCAAAGCCGGAATTCCCTACTTCTCGCTGATGACCGACCCGACCACCGGCGGTGTGACGGCTTCCTTTGCCATGCTCGGCGACCTCAACCTGGCCGAACCGGGCGCCCTGATCGGCTTCGCCGGTCCGCGCGTGATCCGGGAAACCATCAAGCGCGACCTGCCGGAAGGATTCCAGACCGCCGAGTTTTTGCTCGATAGCGGTTTTGTCGACCTGGTGGTCAATCGCAAGGACCTGAAAGAGACTTTTTCGGATTTGCTGGCCTTTTTTAGCGCCTCGGGTAGAATAAAAACACCCTCGAAAATGGCCTGATCGTATTCGCTGCCGGATTCGGGTTGCGGACAAAATCAAAGCATCCATGAAGCGGAACCTTTGATTAATTTCTTATTTTCAAGTAGTTACATTCAATTGGTCGCTTGATGTCTTCGCGTACCATTGATAAATATTTGTATCTTCCCTTCAATTTCCTACCTTTATTATCTGTATTCCGCTGGAACCCCCGAATAATTCATCAAACCAACCCAAACCCAGACCCAAACCAAAATCTCCACTAACAAGGCGGTAGGTATTCCCGACTGTATACCGGGACGCACAAACATCTCATCGGGCCGATGGACTCCGACAGGTTCAACCTGTTCAGAACAGCGGCGCGTACCCTTTGTGTTTTTGCCCCAAAGGGACTCAGATTGCGAAACCCGAGTATAAGTTGCTGAATTTTAGATTTTTAAATCAAGACTGATTTAAATCACTCACTTATACTTTCAACTCTATGAAAAATCAATCCAACTTTTTGCTCGCAGTCCTGTGCTGCCTGTTCCTTTTCCTCAACACCCGTCTCGATGCCCAATGGCAGGTTTTTTCACCGCCTCAGTCGGATACCGTGGGCGCCTACGACGTGCGCATGGCGTACGGCAACGATCAGGTAGTGTGGTGTATAGCCATGAAGTATGACGTAAGCCCGACAGCGTACGAATGGCTGGAAGCCCCCTCGCTTTATTTCACCAAAACCGACGACGGC
Organism: Saprospiraceae bacterium; assembly: GCA_016787345.1. GTDB lineage: Bacteria > Bacteroidota > Bacteroidia > Chitinophagales > Saprospiraceae > M3007. The sequence continues at coordinate 39,365 of JAEUUU010000113.1, forward strand.
GGCGCCACCTGGACGAGCGGCGCCATTCCTATGGGCGTCGCCCCCTATGCTAGCAACATCTGCCCACTCAGCGGCGATGTAGCCTGGGCCAGCGGCCTCGATGAGGACTTTGTAAGTTATATCCTCAAAACCACCGACGGTGGCCTCACTTGGGAGCCTTATCTGGAAAATGCCTTTACCGACCCTTCCGCCTATGTAGATTTTGTTCATTTCTGGGATGAAAACAATGGCATCGTGGTCGGTGACCCGACGCCTTCTGATACTGAACCAGTGCCTTTTTTTGAAATATACCGTACTACCGACGGCGGCGCAACCTGGGAACGTGTGCCAAGCGCCAACATTCCGCCGGCTGACGGCGAGTTCGGCGAAGGCGGCAATTACGAGGTACATGGCGACCACGTCTGGTTCAATACTATTTCTATCGTGAACTCACTTTCACAAAGAATTTACCACTCTGCCGACCGGGGCCAAACCTGGGAAGCGCTGGAAACAGGCAACCAGTTTGCCTTCTGGTCTTTTTCCGACTCCCTGCACGGCGTCACGGCTTATCGCCCTGTAGCCGGCCAACCCCAGGTTGAGCTCCGCTACACCAGCGATGGCGGCGACACCTGGACGATTCTGCCAACATACAACTCGCTCAATCCCGCGTCTGATTACATCCTCATCCCGGAATCGCATTATATACTCACTGCACGTCGGGTAAGCAATATTACCGGACCTTTTTATACATATGTAAGCAAGGATTTGGGTGTTTCGTGGCAACAACTCTCTTCCGGCGAAAACGTTTCCATCTTCGATTTCAGCAGCCCTTCCACTGGCTACGGCGCCGAGTGGCAACCCGCCGATCACCCCATGCGGATGTACAAATACGCAGGAGATCCGCTTTCGGGCCTTCTGGCCAACCAACCGCTCAATGCACAGGTATCCGTGTCGCCCAACCCCACAGCCGATGCGGTATCGGTTAGCATCAGCGCTGAGCATCCCGAGCGGTACACCGTCTTGCTCAACAACGCCAATGGCGATTTGATCCATCGGCAAAACACGGACAAAACGGTGCAGGCCAGTCTGCGTTTTGAATTGACCGCACTGCCCGCGGGTACTTATACCTTCACGGTCAGCAGTCCGGCCGGGCATCTGACGAAGACGATTGTGAAGTTGTAGACCTGAAAGCCATATCAAAAAAGCCTGTCGGACTGAGACGAAGGTCCGACAGGCTTTTTTTAATCATGCGAGATCCGCGAAACCATCAAGCGCGACCTGCCGGAAGTATTCCAGACCGCCTGACTTATGAGACGGCATCTTTTATTTTAAATAAAAGTCTACCTATTTGGTAGGATAATAAATGAATCACATCTTTGCCCTCAGTTCAATAAAGCAGTCAGAATTCTCGATTCAACGTATTCTGCAACGGTGTTGCCGGAAATTGATATGTCTGTTGCGAAATTCCGTGAGGGCGCCGTTCCTAACTTTTCACCTTGTCCTCGATTCTTTCTCCGGGCTTTTGATTCCGGGTTTTTATGCCCGGAAAGGAATCGG
>JAEUUU010000115.1 GCA_016787345.1 Saprospiraceae bacterium
TTAATACAGAGTTAAATCAAACTTAGCTCCCCGTTTTACGGGCCGAAGTGGGCTCCAGCGACCTTTGCAGCGCAAATCAATTCTCCACTAACTATTGCCTGCAATGAAAAAAGTGCTTGTACTTTTTGCCCTGCTCCTCACGGCCTGGGTAAGTATCAATGCCCAGATCGTCGTGTCGGGAGACATTACTTCCAACACCACCTGGACGAAGAACAATACCTACCTGCTCGAAGGCTTTGTGTACGTCACCAACGGCGCAACGCTGACCATCGAGCCGGGTACGGTAGTCAAAGGCGACAAAAACACCAAAGGTTCACTCATTATCTCCCGCGGCGCCAAGATCAACGCCAACGGTACGCCCAACGATCCCATCGTATTCACCAGTAATGAAGCTGCTCCGAGCTACGGCGACTGGGGCGGCCTGATCGTCCTGGGCTACGCGCCCACCAATCAGGTGTACAACGGTACGCCCGGTCTGGGTCTGATCGAAGGCGGTCTTGACCCGGTTAAAGGTCTCTATGGCGGCGGCGACCAGTCAGGCGGCGCCATTGCCACCGATAATTCCGGCGTGCTCCGCTATGTGCGCATCGAATACGCCGGTATCGCGTTCCAGCCCAACAACGAGATCAATGGCCTGACACTCGGCGCCGTTGGTTCCGGTACCACAATCGATTACGTACAGGTTTCCTATGCCAACGACGATGCCTTCGAGTGGTTCGGTGGCACGGTCAACTGTTCCCACCTGATTGCCTATCGCGCGCTCGACGACGATTTCGACGCCGACAACGGTTATGTCGGCAATGTACAGTTCGCTTTCTCCGTACGCGACCCGCAAGTAGCCGACGTGAGCGGCTCCAACGGCTTCGAACACGACAACAATGCTGCCGGCGACGAAACGGCGCCGAAAACCAAGCCGACCTTCTCCAACGTCACCGTTGTAGGCCCCACCGGCGGTTCGATCAATTCCAATTACCGCCGCGCCAGTCACCTGCGCCGCAGCACCGAAACGGGTATTTTCAACTCGATCTTTATCGGCAACTACCCGGTGGGCCTTTTCATCGACGGCAACGCCACCGGCCAAAACGCCATCGACGGCAAACTGGTCGTCAAAAACAGCTACTACTACGGTCAGGCCACGCCGCTGAGCACCAACGCCGCGGCATTCGACATCAACGCTTATGCAGCCGCCAACGCCATCGCTGCCAGCTCCAACTCGGCCGATGCCCAACTGATCGATCCGTTCAACATCGACCTGCCCAACGCCCGCCCGACTTCGGGTGCTGCCGTGGCTACCGGCGCCAATTTTGCTTCCGATCCGCGCATCCAGAACAGCTTCTTCACCCAGGTGAGCTATGCCGGCGCATTCGGCCCTACCGGCGACTGGACCTGCCCCTGGGCCCGCTGGGCTACCCCCGGCTGCCCGCAAAGCCCGGAAGTAGTGGTAAGCGGCGACATTACGACAAACACCACCTGGACAGCCGATAAAACCTACATTCTCAGCGGTTTCGTTTATGTGACCAACTGCGCTACCCTGACCATCGAGCCCGGAACGGTGATTCGCGGCGACAAAGGCACCAAAGGTTCCTTGATCGTTTCGCGTTGCGCCAAAATCCAGGCACAGGGCACACCTGAAAACCCGATCGTATTTACCAGCGCCGAACCCACGCCGAACTACGGCGACTGGGGTGGCGTCATCATCCTCGGCTACGCCCCCACCAACCAGGTGTACAACGGTACACCCGGCCTGGGACTCATTGAAGGCGGTATCGACCCGGTCAAAGGCCTCTATGGCGGCGGCGACCAGGCCGGCGGCGCAATTGCTGCCGACAATTCCGGTGTATTGAGCTACGTGCGCATCGAATATGCCGGTATCGCTTTCCAGCCCAACAACGAGATCAATGGCCTTACGATGGGTGGTGTCGGCTCCGGCACGACCATCGACCACGTACAGGTTTCCTACGCCAACGACGACGCTTTCGAATGGTTCGGCGGCACCGTCAATGCCAAATACCTGATCGCTTACCGCGCCCTCGACGACGATTTCGACGCCGACAACGGTTTTGCCGGTAAAATCCAGTTTGCCCTCTCCGTCCGCGACCCGCAGGTAGCCGACGTGAGTGGCTCGAACGGTTTTGAGCACGACAACAACGCTGCCGGCGACGAAACGGCGCCGAAAACCAAGCCCACCTTCTCCAACGTTACGATCGTCGGCCCGAACGGCGGCAGCATCAACTCCAATTATCGCCGCGCCGCTCACCTGCGCCGCAGCACCGAAACCGGTTTCTACAACTCGGTTGCCGTGGGCGCCTACCCGGTCGGTCTGTTTATCGACGGCAATGCCACGGCGCTGAATGCCCAAACCGGTACGCTGGTGGTTAAAAACTCCTATTTCCACGGACAGACTACTCCGCTGAGCACCAACGCCGCCGGTTTCGACATCGCCGCTTATGCTGCTGCTAATGCGATTACGGCCAGCTCCAACTCCGCCGACGCCCAACTGATCGATCCGTTCAACATCGACCTGCCCAACGCCCGCCCGGCTGCCGGCTCGCCGCTGTACACGGGCGCCAGCTTCAACAGCGACGCGCGCATCAGCGATCCGTTCTTCACCCCGGTCAGCTACGCCGGCGCCTTTGGTCCTACCGGCGACTGGACCTGCCCCTGGGCTTCCTGGAAATCGACCGGCTGCATGCCGCCGCTGGAACCGGGTCAGGTGACGGTGTCGAGCAATATCTCCTCCAATACGACCTGGACGGCCGACAACGAATACACGCTGCAAGGCTTTATCTACGTCGATAACTGTGCTACGCTGACCATCCAGCCGGGTACGGTGATTCGCGGCGACAAGGGCTCCAAAGGCGCGCTCATTGTAACGCGTTGCTCCAAAATCGTTGCCGACGGCACGGTGGATGCTCCGATCGTGTTCACCACCAACGACCCGCAGCCTACCTACGGCTCCTGGGGCGGTCTGATCGTTCTGGGTCGTGCACATACCAATCAGGTATACAACGGCACCCCGGGTCTCGGTCTCATCGAAGGCGGCCTCGATCCTGCCAAAGCCCTCTACGGCGCTGGCGACCTCGGCAGCGGCCCGGTCAACGATGATAACTCCGGTGTGCTTCGCTACGTGCGCATCGAATACCCCGGTATTGCCTTCCAGCCCAACAACGAGATCAACGGTTTGACGCTCGGCGCCGTGGGTTCAGGTACTACGATCGACCACGTACAGGTTTCCTATGCCGGCGACGACGCTTTCGAATGGTTTGGCGGCACCGTCAATGCCAAGCACCTGATCGCTTATCGCGCCCTCGACGATGATTTCGACGCCGACAACGGTTTCAGCGGCAATGTGCAATTCGCCCTCTCCGTACGCGACCCGCAGGTGGCCGACGTGAGCGGCTCCAACGGTTTTGAGATCGACAACAACGCCGCCGGCGACGACACGCAGCCGAAAACCAAACCGACGTTCTCCAACGTGACTATCGTTGGTCCGACGGGCACTGTGGCATCCAACTACCGCCGCGCCGCACACCTGCGCCGCGATTGCGAAATCGGTATTTTCAACTCCCTGTTGCTGGGCAGCTACCCGGTGGGCATCTTCATCGACGGCGCCGGCGCTGCCGAGAATGCTACCAACGGCCTGCTGGAAGTGAAAAACACCCAGGTACACGGTCCGGTTGACCAGTTGAACAGCAACGGCCCCGGCTTCGATATCGACGCCTGGTTTGCTACCGCCGGCTGGGGCAACGCGGTCAACGCCGACGCCAACGGCGCTGCCTTGCAGGATGCCTACAACCTCGACTATCCGAACGCACTGCCCACGGGCGTATCGCCGGCGCTCAACGCTGCCGCCTTCACGGCCCCGCGCATCAACAACAACTTCTTCGAGTCAGTGAGCTACGTCGGCGCTTTCGGTCCCGGCGGCCCCGATGCCGACTGGACCTGCGGCTGGGCCAAGTTCCTCGATCTGAACACGGCCTGCTTCGTAGGCACCGAAGAAGTAGAGAAATACATCGGTTCGGTCAAACTGTTCCCGACCATCGCCCAGGATCAGGTAACACTGCAACTCAATATGACCAGCGAAGCCGAACTGGTGGTGGACATCATCAACATCGAAGGCCAGTACTTCGGCCAACAGGTGAATGAAAAGGTGTTTGCCGGCGAGCAAAGCTTCACGTTGCAGACCAGCACCCTGCCGCAAGGCTTCTACTTCGTTCGCATTCAGGCCGGCTCGGCTGTTAAAATGGAGAAGATGATCGTGGTGCGGTAAAAGTTGCCAAAACCAGGAATCATCCCGTGCAGGGCGCCCGAAATGTTTCGGGCGCCCTGTCTTTATCAAAAAACAGGAGGCAAAAGTCTGTTTGTTGCCCATGGGCTGCTTTTGCCCCCTTACAAGTGGTCGCTGTGCCAAACTTAATACATCCTTTTTCAACACTTTTTTAAACCGCACTTTGGTTTTTCGCTCCGGAAGTAATTACCTTTGCGGGCGTTTTTGCAAAATTTGACTTTTTAGCATACATACAATGGAAATTATCGCCATTCAGGGACACCGGAAAGAAGGCTCCGGCAAAACGGAAGCCGCTCGTATCCGCCGCAACGATCAGGTGCCGGCTGTTTTGTACAAAAGCGGCGGCGGCGGCTCTACGCAGTTTGCCCTCAACCAGGCCGATCTGCGCCCGCTGGTGTTTACCTCCAAGTTCAAAATGGCTGAGATCAGCCTCAACGGCCAAACGCACAAGTGCATTGTTAAAGATATTCAGTTCCACCCGGTGACGGAGCAGGTGCTCCACATCGACTTTCTGGAACTCGTGCCGGGCGTCAAATTCAAAGCCTCCGTACCGCTGCGCTTTGCCGGAACGGCGCCGGGTGTAAAAGCCGGCGGCAAATTCATCCCGACCATTCGTCAGATCAACATCCTCACGACGCCGGAAAAGGCAGTGGATGAAGTGATCGCCGATATTTCGACCATGGAACTGGGCTCGACCATTCGTGTGCGTGATATCGCCACGCAGGAAGGTGTCGAAATCACCAATAACGGCGCTGTGCCGATTGCCCTCATCGAAATCCCGCGTGCCCTCAAAGGCGCGAAATAAGCAGGCTTGTTTGTCCCGCATAGCCATAACGGCCAATCCGGTTACCGGGTTGGCCGTTTTCCTGTTTATACGTACCCGATTTGCCTCAACTATTGGGCGGTTCAATCGTTTTGAGCCTTGTTATGCAGTTTGTCTATTTACTCAGTTTCCTGTACCTGATTTCGCGGCCGGGCGATCTGCCTGCGACCGACCCACTTTTTATTAAAAACACTCCTCCTCGTATGCAAAAAAAGATCACCGTAGAGATTTGGTCCGATGTGATGTGTCCGTTTTGTTATATCGGCAAACGGCGTTTTGAAGCCGCACTGGAACAATTCGCCGAACGCGACCAGGTCGAAGTGATCTGGCGCAGTTTTCAACTCGACCCGAATCTGAAAACCGATCCCGACAAAAGTGTCGCGCAATCGCTCGCGGAGAAAAAAGGCTGGTCGGCCGAACAAACGGCGCAGAGCATGGCCTACGTCGGCAATATGGCCCGTACGGTTGGGCTGGAATACCATTTCGACAAGGCTGTGGTCGCCAATTCGTTCGACGCGCACCGCTTTACACACTACGCCAAATCTTTGGGCAAACAGGATGCTGCTGAAGAACGCTTGTTTGCCGCTTATTTCACCGAAGGAAAAAATACGGCCGATCACACGACGCTGGCCCGTCTGGGCGCCGAAATCGGTCTCGATTCCGCTGCCGTACGCCAGGCGCTGGCCGGCGACGACTTTGCCGAGGACGTGAAAAGCGACATTGCGCTGGCCAATCAGTTCGGCATCACCGGCGTCCCGTTTTTCGTGTTCAACCGGCAATACGCCGTATCGGGGGCGCAGGACGTGCAGGTTTTTTTACAAACCCTGCAAAAAAGCGCTGAATAAAAAAGCCCCGCCCAATGTTGCATCGGGCGGGACTGCTTTTTTCCGAATTATTAAACCAAATCAAACTTTCAATCAGCCTCTTCCTTTCACACGGCGGCCTTCGTCTTCGAGGCCGGTGCGGCGCTGGCGGGCGCCCTTTACTTCGGCGCTGCCAAAGCGGTAGGAAAAGTTGAGGGTCACGGTGCGGCTTTCCCAGTTGCCGGCGGCAGTCATGCGCAGGCCGGGGGTGAAGATGTTTTCACCCGACCAGTTGGCCGTGTGCAGGATGTCGCCCAGTCGCAGGCGCATTTCCCCTTTTCCGTCGAACAGTTTTTTCTGAATGCCCAGGTCCATGGCGCCCTGCGGATTGCTGCGCAGCGTGCCCCAGAAGGCGCGGCTGTTGTACCAGCCCGAGAGCTGAATGCTGAAACCTTTGGGCAGTTTGAAGTTTTGCTCGCCGTACAGGTTGAAGGCGGTAAAACTCTGGTCGAACGAAAAGTCTTCGCGAAAACTGGCTTCAAAATGACTCCGGAAACCGGTGAAACTGACGAAGCCGTCCCACCATTTGGCGATGGGAGTAGGTGCGTTGAGGGTCAGGGTGTAGTTTTTCTGATCGGCGATGTTCTCCTGGGTGATAAAGGCAGCTCGTGCGCCGGCCGTATCGAGCACTTGTGTAAATACGTCTTTGGTATGGCTGTAACCGATGGTCAGCACGGGCATACCCTGGTAGGTCGGGCTGAGTTCGAAACTATTGGTAAACTGCGGACGCAGCATCGGGTTGCCTTTTTGGAAGGTCAACTCGTCCAGTTTGTTTTCAAAAGGATTCAGGTCCTGGTAACTCGGCCGGTCGATGCGGCGGCTGTACGTCATGTTCAGGCCGAGTTTTTCGGTAAAGGAGTAGGTCAGGGCCGCGCTGGGGAACAGTTCGGTGTATTCGTTTTCGACCGTTTCGCCGTTTTGCGGGGTGGCGGCAATGAGTTCGCCGGTGTAATCGGTGTTTTCGACACGCAGACCGGCCTGTACGTGCATTTTACCGAATTTATGCTGATAGTTGACGTAGCCGGCGCTGGTTCTTTCCTTGTAAACAAAGCGGTTGCTGACGTTCAGGTCTTTCACCGGCACGTTTTCCACGATGTTGAAAAAGTCGAAAGTGTTGTCGGTTTGTACGTCGGCAACCTTGAAACCGACGCCGAATACGCCGCCGAAAAGATTCTGTTCGTAGTCGCTTTTCACCGTAACGATATCGATATCGGTCGGCGTGCTGTTTTGGTAGATGCGGGTATTGAGGATGGTTTGTCCGTCGGGGCTGAGGTAGTAGTTGGGCTGGAAACTTTCGCCGCGCAGGCGGTACACGCCCCGGTCGATATCGACGTTGAAACTGCGGCCCGAGGTGTCGGCAAAGCGGTAGTTGAGGTTGAGGTTGAGGTCGCGGCGTTCGCCGTCGATGTCGTTGGAAGCGTCGAGCAGTGAATCGACGGCGCCGGGCGCTTCCGTGCGGCCGATACGGGCCAGAGAAGTGCCTCCCCAATCGCCCGGGTCGTAGCTGCCGTTGGCCAGGACGCCGATGGTGTGGCGGTCGTTGAGGAAATAATCAAGACCGACGCGGGCGCTGTTCCAGCGCGACTGGTTGGCTTGTATGGCTTTTTGGGTAAAGGTGAGGCCCGATTGCTCGCGGTAAAAATTGTTTTCATTGGCCCAGTCGCCAAAGTGGTTGTTGTAGGAGCCGAAAGCGTTGAATTGTTTGGCGCGGTGGTTGAGGCTGAGGTTCATACCGCCTTTCAGGGTTTTGCCATAGATGCCTTCGACGCCTACGTTGCCGTTGGTGCCGAGCGCCTTGTTCTTTTTCAGGCGGATGTTGATGATGCCCGCGTTGCCGCTGGCGTCGTATTTGGCCGAGGGGTTGGAGATGATCTCGATATTGGCGATGTCGGAAGCCTGCAGACCTTTGAGTTGGGCGGCCAGGTCTTTGCCGTCGAGGGGCACTTCGCGGCCGTCGATCATGACGCGGACGCTGTTTTTGCCGCGCACCTGCAGGTTTTCGTTGTTGTCGACCGTGACGCCGGGGGCTTTGCGCAGCAATTCGAGGGCGTTCAGACCGGTGGAGTTGATGGTGCCTTCCACGTTGAGCACGGTTTTGTCGGCTTTCATCTCGATGGTCGGCTTGCGCGCCACGATGGTGACTTCCGACAGATTGGTTGCCGATTCGCGCAGGGAGAGCTGTTTGAGGTCGAGTTCGCCGCCGGCGTAGTCGAAAGCCGGCACGGTTGCGGAGCCGGAACCGAGCAAATTGGCGGAAACCGTATAGCGGCCGGGCTCGATGCCGGTAAACTCAAACGTGCCGTCGGCGCCGCACAAAGCGCCTTTTACGACAGAAGAGTCGGAGGCGGCGTGTAACACGGCAGTGGCAAATTCGGCGGTTTTACCGTCGGAAAGCACCACTACACCGCTGATTTTTTGCGCTGAAAGGACTTGAGTCGTCAAGACCAGCGCCAATAGGGAAAGAAGAAGGGATTTCATAGCTTAATAGTTTGACCCGGTAAAGTGAGTTTGTTTTTGTTTCAATCAATCGTCGTTGACAGGGCAAAGGTAGCGGGCTTATTAGGTATTATGCAATACAAGGAACCATACTAAAAAAGGATATTTCTATTAAATGAGTTCCATCTTCTACCAAATGCTCCGGAAAGTCTACGAACTGCCAGGTGTCTCGAGTGGCGCTGACAAGACGGGGAAAAAGACACACAGGTTACAGGGCAGGCTGCATGAAATAACCCGGTGACGGCTTATGAAAGATGAATGCCGGAATTTTACCGACGAAAGTTGTACGGGTATCAGACCAACAGCCGGATCGATTTCAGGTCGAATTGTTCCTGGCGGCCATCGGGCATTTCGAGGAGTAAAAAGCCTTGCTGGTGAACGCCTCGGATGACGGCTTCGAACGACAGGTGTTCGTCCGTTTTTTCAAAACGCGACACAAGGCCCAGGCGGAACAAAGCGGCTTCGTAGTCGCGATGGATATCGGGCAGGTGGCCGGCTTTCAATTGCAAATAACGGCGTTCGATGCCCTCTAACAAGGCGCTCTCCACTTGGTCGGAATTGAAAGTCCGGCCGGTTGCCAGCGCCAGAGATGTTGGATTGGGAAGATCGGGTGGAAAATTTATCTGATTGATATTCAGACCGATACCTACTATCGAGGATTGGATTTGGGTACCCGCCAGCGTATTTTCAATCAGGATGCCGCCGGTTTTTTTGCCGCCGATGTACAGGTCGTTGGGCCATTTGAGTGAAACGGCGATACCGAATTTCTCCACCGCTTCTTTGACGCCCAGGGCCACGGCCATGCTCAGAAAAAATTGCCGGGAAGCCGCCAGCCAGGTCGGGTACAGCAAGATGCTCAGGGTCAGGTTGGCGCCTGCCTCGCTTTCCCAGCGGCTGCCAAATTGGCCACGTCCGGCTGACTGACTGTCAGCCCTGACCACCGTTCCTTCGGGTGGCTTGTTTTTTGCAGTCTCGGATTTTAGCCAGTCGTTGGTCGACGGCAGCGTTGCGAAGCGTTGGTAAACTTTTCCGATAAAAAGGGTGTTAGCCATAAGCAATAAGCCGATGTGGCGGAGCGGGCGAAGATGTGTACCTTTGAGGCAAGATTTATACTGCTACCGCGCCACAAATTTTTGATGCCAGCGTTTACGCTATTAAACACAAACTCAATTTTCGTTCAAATTTGAATCTCATTCGTGCAAGCCAGCCGAAATCCGGCAAATTGTCCACCGAGTTGCTCAACCAGTGGATCATTGAAGGAATTCGGGACAAAAAAGGCAAAAACATCGTTCAACTCGACCTGCGCAGACTGGAAGACGCTCCGGCGGATTTTTTCATCATTTGCGAAGGCGATTCCAGTACGCACGTCAAAGCGATCTCTGACAGCGTTTACAAAAAAGTCAAGGATGAACTCCTCACAACCCCGTCGCACGTAGAAGGATCCAGCGGCGCCCGTTGGGTGCTGATGGATTATTTCAATACCGTCGTACACGTATTTTATCCCGAAACCCGCCAGTTTTACGAGCTGGAGTACCTCTGGAGCGATGCGAAAGTGACGGAGTTTGCAGAAGTTTAAACCAGCTTGCCGGGGCCCGCGCCCCAAAGCAACAGGTGGTCGCAGCCTTGAAAGCGATATTACTTAAAGAACATCATGGCACAAGAAAATAATAACCGTTCCCGGCCCGACGATCCCGACCAACGCCCCCGTCGGGACAACAACGATAACAACCCCGGCGGTGGCGACAACATGCCCCGTTTCAGTTTTACCTGGATCTATTTCCTCATCGGCCTGCTCATCATCGGGGTTTACATGACCCGAATGTTTGGCGTCGAACGGAAAATTACGTGGGAGCGTTTTGAACAAATGGCGCGCCGCAACCAGGTAAGCCGCCTCGTAGTCGACCTCAACAACGACAAAGCCCTGGTATTTATCCACCCCGACTCTTTGGGGCAGGGTGAATTCACCGACATCAAAGCCCCCGAACCCAAAGCTTTGAATGCCGACCAGCCCCAGTTTGTCTTCAACATCGGCACACCCGAGGTTTTCAACGACAATATGAAAACCCTCAACGAGTCGCTGGCCAAAGATAAAAAGACGCGAATCGTTCCGGAATACGACAACCGTACCAACTGGACGGCCACGCTGATTACATATCTACTCCCCCTGCTGATCTTCGTTGCGCTGTGGCTGTTCATCCTTCGCCGCATGGGCGGAGGCGCCGGCGGCCCGGGGGCCCAGATTTTCAATATCGGCAAATCAAAAGCCACCTTGTTCGACAACAATACCCGCGTCAACATCACTTTTACCGATGTAGCCGGCCTGGATGAAGCCAAGGAAGAAGTGGTGGAAATTGTCGATTTTTTGAAAAATCCGAAAAAATACACCACCCTGGGCGGCAAAATCCCGAAAGGCGTCCTGCTGGTCGGTCCTCCCGGTACCGGTAAAACCCTGCTGGCCAAAGCCGTGGCGGGCGAAGCCGGCGTGCCGTTTTTCTCTATCTCCGGCTCCGACTTCGTCGAAATGTTCGTGGGCGTGGGCGCATCCCGCGTGCGCGACCTGTTCCGCCAGGCCCGTGAAAAAGCGCCCTGTATCATCTTTATCGACGAAATCGACGCCATCGGCCGTGCTCGCGGCCGCGGCGCGCTGCAAGGCGGCAACGACGAACGGGAAAATACCCTCAACCAACTCCTCGTGGAAATGGACGGCTTCCCGACCGACAAGGGCGTCATCCTCATGGCCGCTACCAACCGCCCGGATATCCTCGACCACGCCCTGATGCGCCCCGGCCGTTTCGACCGTCAGATCGGTATCGGCCGCCCCGACCTCAAAGGCCGGGCTCAAATCTTCGATGTTCACCTTAAAAACATCAAGATTTCGCAGGAAGTCACCTCCCAGGCACTGTCCGAAATGACGCCGGGCTTTGTCGGCGCCGACATTGCCAACGTATGCAACGAAGCCGCCCTGATTGCCGCCCGTCGCAATAAAAAGGCCGTCGACATGGACGACTTCAACTACGCGCTCGACCGCGTTATCGGTGGTCTGGAAAAGAAAAACAAAATCATCAGTCCGGAAGAAAAGCAGATTATTGCCTACCACGAAGCTGGCCACGCCATCTGCGGCTGGTTCCTCGAACACGCCCACCCGCTGGTGAAAGTCACCATCGTGCCGCGTGGTCTGGCAGCCCTCGGCTATGCGCAATACCTGCCCAAAGAGCAGTACATCACCCGCAAAGAAAAAATGCTCGACGATATCTGCATGACGCTCGGTGGCCGCGCCGCCGAATCGGTCGTGTTCGACAAGATCAGTACGGGCGCCCAAAGCGACCTCGATCATATCACCCGCCTGTCGTACGATATGATTATCAACTATGGCATGAATGAGAAAGTGGGCAACGTCTCCTTTTATACCATGCTCAACGAATCCTACTCGCGCCCCTTCTCCGAACAAACGGCCCACCTCATCGACGAAGAGGCGAAGCAGATGATCGAAGAACAATACGAGCGCGCCAAGAACCTGCTGCGCGACAAACGCAAGGAACTCGACGCACTGGCGCAGGCATTGCTGGAAAAAGAAGTGCTGCACCGCACCGACCTCGAACAAATCATCGGCAAACGACCGTTCGCCGACCCCACGCCGGGTGAAAGCGCCTACATGGCCGAGGTCGAACCGACCATGCGCGACGATGATTGATTTTTTGTTGAGGATGCGAGGATTTGAGGATTCGAGGATTTGAGGATTCGAGGATTTGAAAAAAGGGTTATTTCTGCTCTCATATGCGATTTCTATCGTCTGAAATCATCGCAATTAGAGGGAAGAAATAACCCTTTTTTCAAATCCTCGAATCCTCAAATCCTCGCATCCTCAACAAAATCAAATTCCGGCTGCCGCTTTGAATTCCGGGCTATCGGGTTCGACTTTAGAGCCAAAGAAGTGAGTCAGTTCGCCTTTTTCATTGATCAGGTATTTGCAAAAATTCCAGCTGGGCACATCGCTGTTCCAGCCATTCTGGGCCGGGTCGCTAAGCCATCGGAAAAGCGGCGCCTGGTTGTCGCCTTTGACGTGTACTTTTTCAAACATCGGAAAACTCACCCCGTAGTTTTTCTGACAAAACTCGGCGATTTCGCCGGCCGAGCCGGGCTCCTGATAACCGAAGTCGTTGCAGGGGAAACCCAATACCACGAAATTTTCTTTGTGTGCCTCGTAGAACAACTGCCAGTCGGCATACTGCGGCGTGTATCCGCATTTGGAAGCGACGTTGAGGATGATGATTTTTTTGCCGCGGTACTGCGACAGGCTGACGGGTTGTCCGTCGAGCGAATTGACCGTGAAATCGGGCAGGATGGCTGCGGGTTTGCTCATGGTAGTGCTGGCTGTTTCAGCAGGGCGCGAGGCGACTTTGCTGGAGTTGAAGCAGGATGAAAAAATTAGGGCTGCAAGCAGAAAAAGAAAAAGCGAACTTTTCATAATGAATGAATGTGTTGGATGGTCTTGCAGCCCTTAACAGCCGTTGTCGTTTTTAGTTGAACAACTTACTTTTTTGCCGCCTGCACGGCTTGTTCGATGGCTTGTAAACGTGCTTCGAAGTCGGCGGCTTGTTGCAACAAATCTTCATTTTGGCTCTTCAACAGGTCATTTTCAGTCCGCAAATCTTCTATTTGCCTCTGCTGCTCCTGAATCGCCGCCACAGCGACCGGGATAATCTCCACATACGCCACGCCCAGGCGTTCGGTGGGTTTCCATTCGCCGGCGCCGGTCGCCTCGTCGGTGGCTACCCATTCTTTGTCGCGCACGACTTCCGGCAAAACCGTTTGCAGTTCCTGAGCGACAAACCCGATGCGGCGCCGGTCGCCGGTCGGGGAGTCTTTCCAGTAGAAAGATACCGGTCGGAGATTCATCAGTTCGTTCAGGCCGTATGGCGAGGGCTGAATATCGCGTTTCATCCGTGCGTCGGAGGTATTGATGGTGCCATCGGTTGCCCATAGCCCCGTCCAGCGGAGCGCCGAGGTGCCCAATTGGCGGGTATTGTCGTAAGAAGGGTTGAAATTGGCGCTGCATTCCAGGTTTGCGCCACCGTCGGGACCAATAATTTTGCCATTGCCGAAGTCGATATAACTGTCGAGGATCAGGTTGGTGGCATACACTTTCCAGCGTTGTCCGGAGGTGCCCAGGGCCATGTCGTTGGCGACGGGGCGAAAACTTTGTCCGTAATAAAAAACAAGATCGTTGTTCGTTCCGAAGAGCTGCGCGGCATCCCCGAAGTACATTTTGCCGTCGATACCCACATTGCCGGCCACCCACAATTTGCTCAGTCCCATGTCGGTGGTGCCGATACCGATCTTGCCATTGTTTTCATACACGGTGGAAGACGTCAGGGTGGTGTTGCCGGAGAACAAGGGCAGATAGCCGCTCGTGCCGCTGCCGCCGATACCGCCCGGGCCGGGTGGTCCCTGGGGACCGGCTGGGCCGGGATCGCCTTTCGGACCCTCCGGCCCCATAGGCCCCTCGGGGCCGGGTGGGCCGGGCAGACTGCTGCCCGATTCGGCAGCATAGAGGGCGTAAGGGACGGATACCATTTGCGTAGCGCCGAAGTTTTCATTGGCTTCAAAGGCGCCATTGCCGTTCAAATCGACCGATACGGCCAGAAAGTAAAGGTTTTCACCCCAATTGACCACACCCAGATCATGTGGCTGGCCAGCCAGAGGGCTGCCGAACCCAACCATTGCACTGACGGCGCCTTGAGGATTTACACTCAGATTTTGGTCTTCGGCAAAACGAATAGGACCGTTGGCGCCGTCCTCCCGGATCTGAAACCGGACTTTCAGCATAGTACCCGGATCAAAACCCGACCCGTCGGCTTTGCGGGGCACGGCCTGGTAGTTAAACCCTTTTGGGACGGCAGTTTGGGCAATTAAATGAGCGGTCGCGGCCCAGATCAGGATCAGGGCAAACAGTGTTTTTTTCATAATGAAAGGAGGTAAAAAAGAGCAGTTAGAGGCAAAAAGGAAAACCGATATTATTCACCCCATCCGGATTGGCCGGCCCTGTTGGCTGCACCCATCATCTTTTCAAGCGCTGTCAGCCGGGTTTTCAATTGTTCGTTTTCTGCTTTCAGCACTTCTATTTGACTTTGCTGATCCTGAATAGCCGCCACCGTGACCGGGATGATTTCCGAATAAGCCACGCCAAGCCGGGCACTGGGACGCCATTGGCCCGCACCCGTGTTTTCATCAGTGACGACCCATTCGCGGTCGCGTACCACTTCGGGCAAAACGGCCTGAACTTCCTGGGCAATAAACCCGATGCGGCGGCTATCGCCTTCACGGGCCTCGTTCCAGCGGTACGATACGGGTCGAAGTTTCATCAGATCGCCGAGGCCGTAAGCCAGGGGCTGAATGTCGTTTTTGAGGCGTGCATCGGAAGTATTGATCGTGCCGTCGGTCGCCCAAACCTGGCTCCATCGGTAAGTCGAATTGCCCAGGTGACGCTGGTTGTCGATGCTCGGATTGAGGTTGGCATTGAAGTCGAGCGACTGGCCCTGGCCGGCTTCAATTGTTTTACTTGATCCGAAGTCGATCGAACCATTCAGGCGTATATCGTTGGCGTACAGATCCCAACGGAACGAAGTGTTGCCGAGTGCCGTACCATTGCCCGAAGGGCGTAGCGGCGCGCTGCTGACCAGATCGCTCCCTGTGCTGTAAAACTCCTTGTAACTGCCGTTGCCCGACACGTCGCCCAGGCGAAGAAAACCGTCGACCCGGGTGTCGCCCAGTACACGCAGTTTGTTGACGCCCAGGTCGGTAGTACCGATACCGATGTTGCCGTTTTGTTCGGCGACCACCGAATTGCCGAGTGTAGTGGCATTGGCGCTGAACTTGGGCAGGTAGTTGACCGTGCCGCCGCCGCCGATGCCGCCGGCGCCGGCTGGCCCGGGAGGGCCCTGCGGACCCGGAGGACCTTGCGGACCTTGCGGACCCGGCACATTGTTGGCCGATTTTTGGGCGTAAAGAGCATAGGGAACCGACATCAGTTGCGTGGCGCCGAAATTCTCATTGTTCTCAAACGCGTTGTTTCCGTTGATGTCGACCGAGACGGCAAGGAAATACACCGCCGAGCCCCAGTCGACCAGTCCCAGGTCGTTCAGGTATCCCGCAACCGGGTTGCCCGCGCCGACCACGGCGCTCACGGCGCCTTGCTGATTGACGGTCAGGGTTTGCTCTTCGGCATAACGAACCGTGCCGTTGGCGCCATTTTCACGGATAAAAAAGCGGATTTTCAGCGTCTGACCCGGATTGAAAGTGGAACCGTCGAAATGACGTGGAACGGCTTGATAATGGAAACCCTGGGGCGCTCCGGCCTGGGCAAACGATTGCAGGGCGCTGAGCAGTGCCAGCGCAAGAAAAAGAATTTGTTTCATTGCTTAATTTGAAAAAAAGTGGGGAAAAGAAGGGAATTCAGTGGAGGTGTTGCACTTTGGCGGCGCCGGCCAGGCGGCCATTTTCATCCAGCAGGCGAAGGAGGTAGAGCCCGGCCGGCAAGTCGGCGAGATTGAACTCCGCCTGACCCTCGACGCGGGTCAGTTCGCTGACCGCCCGACCGCCGAGGTCGAATAATTGCGCCTGCAAAGGCAACTCTGTCGTCAGGAAAAGGACGTCGGTGGCAGGATTGGGAAATACGGTAAATGAGATGGCCGCTGTACCGCCGGGGTCGTCGGAAGAAAGCGCCGGAGCGACCCAGATCTGGTGAAAACCTTCACCCCAATAATAAACGGCGGCGCTGCGCGGGCTGACGGCCATTTCTCCCGCGGTCCAGTGCAGTGCGCCCGCCGGAGTCTGCGTGTACCCGCCGGCAGTGGCGACCACCTGTCGTTCCATGCTTTGCCCCGACAGGCTCTTCCAGGCGATCAGCACGATCAGTGGAATAAGTAAGTGTTTCATGTGAATGAATTGGTGAACTTGTTTTTGTTTCATGCTGCAAAGGTGCCGCCCTGCCACATTGCCCAAAAGCCAAATCTCACCACCGGGAGATCATAATTGACGAACGGCCGGCGGCGTGTTGCCGCGGCCGTTCGTCAATTGGAAAGAACCGTTTATCGGATGTTTGAAATGCGAGCGCAGTTTAACTTTTGAACCTCCCGTTGAAAAAAAATGCGCGTTTGGAGACGCCGATACAATTGCCTGTAAAATCAAATTGACCGCTCACCGCACCCGTCTTGGTATCGAGTGTGTCGATATGGCAAGCCCCTTCGATGCAATCGTACGATTCCAGTTCACCCTCCTTGTTTTTGAGTCGTACAAAAGCGGTAAAACGGAAAGGCGTGCCCGATTCCTCGTCGTAGGTGCTTTCCAGAGGTAGCGAGCCCAGGTCGGATTTGGTGATACCGCTGACGATCAGGAAAAATTTGTGTGTCTGCCCCAGGGTATCGGTCCAGTCGAGGTTGATTTGCAGCGATAGTTGTTCGCGTTCGGGTACGTCGTCGAGCAGTTGCGTATTATCGCGCCAGGGCAGCGGCTGGGTGGTGACGACGTTTTGTTTGATAATATCGTCGTAGGAGCGCCAATGCAGAAGGTTGGGCTGGCTGGATTTGCGAAGGTCGAAAGGTGAGCCTTGCCGGCCGCTTTGCAGGGAAACATCGCCGACAGAAAGGGAGCACCCCTCACAATCGAGCCGGATGCTGTCGTTGGCGGCCCACTCGACAACCCTGACCTGGGCAAGCGCGGTATGGAGAGAAATGACAAAAAACGAGAGGGTAAAGAGTTGTTTCATAAGGATGTGTACCGATCAAGAGGCTGGCAAAATAACGACCTGATAACAATATCCAGACAAGGTTTGAGGGACAGGCTGGATCAATTTATTTTCCGGATGGGGTGTTACAAACAGAAAAGCCGGCCGGGAAAACTCCCGGCCGGCTTTCGTTCGTGATACGGCAAGCAATTATCGTCTGCCGCCGCCACCGCCGCCACGACGGTCATCGCGGCCGCCGCCACCGCGGCGATCGTCACGGCCACCACCGCCTCGACGGTCGTCGCGGCCACCGCCGCCGCTGCTGCCGCCGCGATTGACGCGGGCTGCATTTTCTTCGTCGGTGGGCATGGTGCCGTCGGGTTTGGGCGTAATGGCCCGGCGCGACAGCTTCATTTTGCCGGTTTTGGCGTCGATGTCGAGCAGTTTGAATTGGACTTTTTCACCGACTTTCAGCACATCCGACACGTTTTCCACGCGGCGGTGGTCAATTTCGGATACGTGCATCAGGCCGGTTTTGCCTTTAAACTTGATAAAGGCGCCAAATTCGGTGAGTTCTTCCACTTCGCCTTCGTACACCTCACCCACGTCGGGGATGAACACGATGTCCTGGATACGACCGTAAGCCGTATCAAGGGCCGTTTTGTCGGGACCGAAAATGGATACGATACCGCCGATTTCGTCTTCGTCGATGCTGATGGTGGTGCCGCTGACGGCCTGGATTTCCTGAATAATCTTGCCACCCGGGCCGATAACAGCGCCGATGAGGTTTTTCGGAATGCGGAACTCGACCACGCGCGGGGCGTGCGGTTTGAGTTCGGGGCGGGGGTCGGCGATGGCTTCCGCCATTTTGGCGAGGATGTGCAAGCGGCCGTCCTTGGCTTGTTTGAGGGCCTGGGTCAGCAGTTCATACGGCATGCCGTCGATTTTGATGTCCATCTGGGTGCCGGTGATACCATTTTCGGTACCGGTCACTTTGAAGTCCATATCGCCGAGCGCGTCTTCGTCGCCCAGAATGTCGGTCAGCACCGCGATGCGGCCTTTGTCGTCGGCGATGCAACCCATGGCGATACCGGCCACGGGGCTTTTCATCGGCACGCCGCCATCCATGAGGGCCAGCGAGCCGGCACAAACGGTGGCCATAGATGAGGAGCCGTTCGATTCGAGGATATCGGACACCAGGCGCACGGTGTAGGGGAATTCATCGGGCATGACCTTGCGGATGGAGCGGGCAGCCAGGTTGGCGTGACCAATCTCGCGACGGCCGGGGCCGCGCATGGGTTTTACCTCGCCGACGGAGTAGGGCGGGAAGTTGTAAGCCAGGATGAATTTTTCGTCGTGGTAGTCCAGCGCGGTGTCGATCAGCATCTGGTCCTGCTTGGTGCCCAGGGTGAGCGAGGTGAGCGACTGGGTTTCGCCGCGGTTGAAGATAGCCGAGCCGTGTGCGGTTGGCAGGTAATCTACTTCGCACCAGATGGAGCGCACTTCGGTGGTGGAGCGGCCATCGAGGCGTTTGCCGTCGGTGAGCACTACGTCGCGGATGATGTGCTTTTTGATTTTTTCAAAATAGCGTTCGGCGGTAGAACCCCATTGCGCCCAACCTTCATCGCCGAGTTCGGCGGCGATGGCTTCCAGGGTGGTTTCTTTCAGTTTTTCGGCAAAGTCGCGTCGTGTCGATTTATCGCTGGCGCTGCGGGCGAGGGTGTAGAACGGCACGCTGATGAGCGATTCGATGCGTTTTTTCAGTTCTTCGTTCTCGGGCAGGGGCGCCACTTCGCGTTTGGCCAGGGCTTTTTCGCCGACCATTTGGGCGAGGCGTTCCTGGGCGGCGATCATGTCTTTGATGGTTTCGTGGGCGATTTTGAGGGCTTCCACGAGTTCTTCTTCCTGGCATTCGTCGGCTTCGCCTTCCACCATAGTGATGTCGTTTTTGGTGGCGGCCACGATGAAGTCCATATCGGCGCGTTCGAGGTCTTTACGGCCCGGGTTGATGACGAATTTACCGTCGATGCGGGCAACGCGGCATTCGGCGAACAGCGCTTCCACCGGGATGTCGGACACGGCAACGGCGGTAGAGGCGACGAGGCCTGCGAGGGCGTCGGGCATTACGTCTTTATCGGCCGAGATCAGGTTGATGATGACCTGGGTTTCGTTCATGTAGCCGTCGGGGAAGAGTGGGCGCAGGGCGCGGTCGACGAGGCGGCTGACGAGTACTTCGTAGTCGGAGAGTTTGCCTTCGCGACGGAAGAAGTTGCCGGGGATACGGCCCACGGCGGCGAATTTCTCCTGATAATCGACGGAAAGCGGGAAGAAGCCCTGGCCTTCCTTGGCTTTGCGGGCGCTCACTATCGTGGCGAGCAGCATGGTGTTGCCCATGCGGAGCAGGCAGGAACCATCGGCCTGCGTAGCGAGTTTGCCGGTCTCAAGTGCGATTTCACGTCCATCCGGCAAGTTGAACGTGGTGCGCAACGGGATCTGTTTTCCCATATTGAAAATAATTGGGCTCCGTCGGGTGCGGTGCAGGCGGGTCAAAAATGGCGTTGAAACGCGAGGGGCCGGCGGAAAAAGGGCGGTCAAAAACCGAAACTACACACAAAGATGCAGGGAGCGGATCGATCGCCTGTGTCTTTGTGTGGGGGAAAGAGGTTCCCCGTTTTTGCGCGGTTTTTCCAGCGGCCGTAGGTTTCGCAGCGGCATTTTGACATGCCCGGTCGCAGAGACGAAGCGGGTTAAACATGTGCGGGCGCGAAACCCGCTGATTGAAACAAAAAAGCCCGGATGACCAATCGGCGTCCGGGCTTTTTTGCTATTATTTACGGAGACCGAGTTTCTCGATGAGGGCGCGGTACTTGTAAATGTCTTTTTTGGCGTAGTAGCTCAGCAGGCTTTTACGCTGACCAACCATCTTCAGCAGGGAGCGGCGCGTCGAGTGGTCTTTTTTGTTTTCGCGCAGGTGAGCCGAAAGGCTTTCGATGCGGTAGGTCAGGAGAGCGATCTGGGCTTCTACGTTGCCCGTGTTTTTGTCGTCGCCAGCGTATTGCTTTACGATTTCGGCGACTTTTTCTTTGGAATAGTAAACTGCCATTTTTGGAAAATGATAAGTGAATAATGAACTGACCAAAGCCGAACTTCCGAGGGTCAAACGGCAGTTTTTGCCTATCCGTCCGGTTTTAGCGGGGGCAAAAGTAAAGAACATTTGCCAGTGCGCAAAGCAGTGAATTACAAAAGTT
Organism: Saprospiraceae bacterium; assembly: GCA_016787345.1. Taxonomy (GTDB): domain Bacteria; phylum Bacteroidota; class Bacteroidia; order Chitinophagales; family Saprospiraceae; genus M3007. The sequence continues at coordinate 20,441 of JAEUUU010000115.1, forward strand.
TGGAAAATGTGCGGACGGGACGGGGCCGGCAGAATAAAATTTGCGGCGAGACAGGTTTCTCGTGACAGGAAGCCGCGAGCGACTTTTTGACTCCCATTGCCCAATGGCTATCGAATCCTCGAATCTTCAAATCCTCGAATCCTCACATCAAGACTCACCGCTCCAGCCCTTTCGCCTCTTCCCACAACACATCCATCTCTGCCAGCGTCATGTCCTGCAAGGGTTTTGGGGCCTGCCGTTCGATGTATTCGAAGCGCGATTTGAACTTGCGGTTCACGCGTTCCAGCGCCGTTTCGGGGTCGACGCCGATAAAACGGCCGTAATTGACCAGGGCAAAAAGCACATCACCGAACTCTTCCTCCACCTTGTCCTGCGATGCGCCGGTGCGCAAATTATCCTGCAATTCGCCGATTTCTTCCTCCACCTTGGCCCATACCTGCTCCGTATTTTCCCACTCGAACCCGACTTGCTTGGTCTTTTCCTGCATCCGGTAGGCTTTTACCATGGCGGGCAAACTATTGGGTACGCCGGCGAGCAGCGACTTTTTGCCTTCCTTCAGTTTGAGTTGCTCCCAGTTGCGTTTTACCTCGTCTTCGTCGGCTACCTGTACGTCGCCGTAAATGTGCGGATGACGCGCCACCAGTTTGTCGCAAATCGCGTGCAAAGCGTCGGCCATGTCAAAAGCGCCCTGTTCGGATGCAATTTTGGCGTAAAACGTCATGTGCAGCATGAGGTCGCCAATCTCTTCCTTGATGCCCGGCAGATCGTTGGACAGGATAGCGTCGGCCAGTTCATACGTTTCTTCGATCGTCAGGTTGCGCAGCGATTCCAGGGTCTGCTTGCGATCCCAGGGGCATTTTTCACGCAATTCATCCATGATGGTTAACAAACGGCCGAAGGCTTCGAGTTTCTGCTGGTGGGTAGACACGGTGGGGAATGTGCTAATTTATTAATGTGCTAATGTGCTAATGTGCTAATGGGGTAATGTACTAATGTGCTAATGTGCTAATGGGGTAATGTGCTAATGGGATAATGGGATAATGGGGCAAAGGTAATGGAGGTTTCGGGCTTGTCTGCGAGGCAGGAAAACCTTGCTCAACAATTATCAGCCCATGGCTTCAGCCATGGGAACCCGAATAAAGCGCCAGATACCGCTCCGCCGTTTCCGTCATCAGCAAAGGCGCCCGTATTTCCGCCGCATGGCCCAGTCCGGCCACCACGGCTTCGGCCAATGCCTCGTCCGATCCGGCGGCAAACCCAAGTTCCGGAGCGATGCCGACCCGCGTGCTCACCACCCGACAGCCCTGCGCCGCAGCCTCCGCCAGTACAAAGCCAAACGACTCAAAATCAGCCGTATGCAGCAAAACTTTGGCCAAGCGCATTTTTTGTAAAACCTGCTCCCGGGGCATCGCGCCGACAAACCGCAGGTTTTTTTCGAGATCGAGCCGCTTGCACAGCCGTTGCAAACGGCCGCGCTCCGGTCCATCGCCGATGAGTTCCGCCTGCAGTCCGGGAACCCGGTCGGCCACCCTGCGCAACACACGCAGCCAGCGCGCCCAGTTCTTGACGGGCAGCAAAGACCCGACGCCCAGCACATCCAAAGGCCTGGATTCAGGCAGTATTGGCGGAATATCGGCTTCACGAATGCCCCAGGGGATGATATGGGCAGCATGCAAGCCCGTGGTTTTTTCAAGCGCCGAAGCGTGAAATGCCGACAGGGCTACCAAGCGGGTTTCGTCGTTTTGGGATAAATATTTCAAATGGCGCTGATTGACCGGCAGTACGTCCTGACCCATCAAAGTGGTCAGGTGCGGGGCGCCCGTGCGGTATGAAAGCCGTGCGCCGGTCTGCGCGGCCCAGGTTTGCCAAAAACTGTGCAGGATGGCCGGCTGGCCGTTTAACAGCCGCTGCCCCTGCCGGAAAGCACGGCGCAGCGTCCGGAGTTTCCGCCAGAAACGATTGCGCCCGTTGCAGGGCCACACCGGTATGCCGTGCCAGTGGTAGGGCTTGTCGCGAAAAGGATATTCCAGGGTAATGACTTGTAAGTCAACCTTTCGGGCGACAAGTTCGAGCGCCAGTTGTTGCAGTGGCGGGATGCAATTGTGGTCGTTTTCGTCGGCCGGGAAACCGGGTGTAAGCCAGATAACACGCATGAGATTTTGGAAAAAATAGAGGCGGACGTGTATTCGTCCGCCCCCGTATATGCAGACGACCGCGCTTTCATCGGGCGGCCGGAACGACGGCGGTCCCGCCCGAAGCGGGATTCCACCGTTTTCTTGGTTTATCGTTTGACGAGTTTGCGGGTCATAGTGCCCCCCGTGTCGTCGCGCAGCGTCACAAGATACAGTCCTGCGGGCCAATCTCCAGTTTCCACCTGTACCTGATGTTCGCCCGCGGAAAAGTCGGCGGCAGCGACGAGCGCCTGGCGTTTACCCGTAAAATCAAATACTTCAATTTGAATACGCGCACTTTCCCGCAACGCAAAATCGACGGCAAAGATAGCGCCCGCGGGGTTGGGATACAGCTCCATGCCGCTCATCGAGCCCGCATTTTCGGAAGTGCTGCTGATGACTACACCAGCCGGCAAGGGCACGAATTGATCGAGATAGAGCCGGTATTCGCCCGCCTGGAGCGAAAGCGAGCTCGTTCCGGCGGTAACGTTCAGGGTTTCACCCGTATAGTATTCATACCATGTGCCGGTCGTCGGGAAGGCCACACTGGCGGTTGTGGTACCGGTGCCGACATTGGCCACCGAAACCAGTCGCAGGTCGGAGCCATTGAGTACGACGGATTTCACCTGCCCGGAACCCAGTCCGGCAACCGAGTAGTCGGTCGTTTCGAAAGCGTCGAAATTGTTGCGCAAATGCAGCAACGCTCGCGTCACGTCGTGCAGACGGCGGCGGTAGGGGTTGTCGAGATAATCCCAGCGGATGGGCTTCGGATCGGTCCGGCAGTTGTTGTTTATGGTGCCGTCGGGGCAATAATTGATCGGGAAATCGTAGCCCATTTCCCCGAACTGCCACAACATCTTCGGCCCCGGAACGGTGTAGAACAATTGCTCGATCATCTCGATGCGGCGCATGGCGATGGGCAGGCTTTTGATGTTGTACGAGCCCACCACGTTGCCGTAAGTCTTGCATTCATAGGCAATTCGGTCTTCATCGTGGCTTTCCATGTAGCCGATCAGGTGAGGAACCGACCAGGTACGCGATTTGTAATCGACGCCGGTCAGGTTGGCGCTGGTGGCAGAACCGAAGCCCAGGGCCACGTCTTTGTAGCCGCCCCACATATTGCCCCAGAACATCATGCCGTATTCAGCGAGTTCTTTTTCTTCGGTATTGACAGCAAAATGTTCCAGAATGACGTAGGTCTCCGGATCGACATCCCAGATAAAATCGGCGTAATCTTTCCAGATGGCCACCCGTGAGGCGTCGTACTGCCCCCAAAGCGCCACATTGGAGCCGGAATTGAACTGGGTAAAACCTTTGGACAGGTCGAAACGGAAGCCGTCGATCTGGAACTCTTCGAGCCAATAGCGCACGCAGTTTTTGACGTAGGCTTTGGTGGCCTGGCTTTCGTGGTTGAAATCGTTGAATACGTTGAAGGGGTGTGTTGCTACGGGATTCAGCCAGGGGTTGTTGGCGGCCGGCCGGTTGTTGGCGGCGTCCCAATAGAGTTGCGCGAGCGGACTGGCGCCGGTGGCCTGGTTGAACACCACGTCGAGAATGACGGCGATATCGCGTTTGTGGCACTCGTCGATGAAGGTTTTGAGCGCTTCCGGCGTGCCGTAGTATTTGTCGAGCGCCTTGTGATAAGCCGGGCCGTAGCCCCAATTGATGTTGCCGTCGAATTCATTTACCGGCATGAGTTCGATGGCGTTCACGCCAAGCGATTCGAGGTAATCGAGGGTATCGGTGAGCGTTTGGTAGTCGTGGCGGGCGATGAAGTCGCGCACCAGCAATTCATACACGACGAGGTCGGTCTTTTTGGGGCGCTGGTAGCCACTGGCGGTCCAGTTGAATGCCGGCTGGGCCGTTTGCAGCAAGGACACCACACCGGTGGTTTTGCCGTTGGGGTAGGCCGGAATATTGGGCCAGGTGAGCGCCGGAATGAATCCGTCGTTCCAGGGGTCGAGCACCAGGGTGCTGAGCGGGTCGGCGATTTTCAATTGGCCGTCGACAAAATACTGGAAGCGGTAGATCTCGCCCGGCGTCAGGCCGCTCAGTTCGAGCCACCAGGTATTGCCGTCGAGGCTTTTGCGCATTTGATAGTTGGGGTCAGGCAGCCAGTTATTGAAGTCGCCGATGACAAACACGTTGGATTTTCCGGGTGCATACAAAGCCAGCCGGGTTTTGGTTTGATCGGGTAAATAGTTGATACCCAGTTCGGTACCGGCGGGCGGGTCCTGGGCGGGCAGGTTTTGGGGAATGACGTAAATAAACGAAGAGGTATCGGCCTCATTCGCAGTAGTGGCGATGAATTGCACGGTATGCAGGCCTCCGCTGCTCACGTTGATGGTCGCGTCGAGCGTCTGGCCTGTGGCTGAAGCCACCTGTACGCCGTTGTCCTTCAGCACCAGGCTGGCCGATTGTGAAGCGGCTGCCGACACCGGTATTTGTGCGCCGATATTGGTCAGCAGGGCCGGGGCTGTGGGTGTAAAAAGGGTCGTCAACAGCCCACTGTTGGCGGGGTATACATCGTAATAAATATCCGAGCCGTCGGCGGCGCGGCCCACGATGCTACCGTTGGTATTGCGGAACACGAAGGCGAGTTGCAACACCGTTTCACCGGGCTGAATGTTGAAAAAACTCTGAATGGTAAAGGTTTTTTTCCAAAGATTGGGGCTCACGAAGGTCATGGCGCCAAGCGGATCGGCGATGCCCCAGGTAGTCGATACGTGTTGCCAATTGGTCGGCGAGGTGCTGGCCGTGGTAATGACGCCCATGTGCGCATAAACGGGCGAAACACCTGCCAGGGCGCCGTTGCCCTGGTCGGCGTGGAAATAAATCGTGACCTCGTCGTTGACGGTGGGAAAGATGGGATCGCAGGTAACCTGGGCGGAAGCGGAAATGGCTACCAGGAAGCCTGTCAGAAGCAGGAGCAGTTTATTCATCGTAAAAAAAACGGTTTGGAATAAATGAAAAATCCCGTTTCTGCCGTGTGGCGCGGCGAAACAGGATCGGGTATTTTCAAAAGCAAAGAAAAGTCTTTCTCTCCGAAAATCAGGGCAAATCGGGCGGCCTGACAGATTTTCGCAAAATCTCGGCCAGCCATCGAACCCGGTTGGCCCAACGCGCCATGTCGACCACCATTGTTTTTCGGTCTTCCAGGGGCAAAATCCTCTCCCTCTGCCCTACCCTTCTGTAATGCGCCAGGGCCACCCGTGCAGTTGCCACGAGGAAAAACAAAGTCGCCCAGGCTTTTGCGCCCCCCCGGCCGGGAAGGGCCAATAGGCATTGACGGGTGTGTAGTACCTGTTTTTCAAAAATATCGACCAGCCCCGGCACGTCGTTTCGGGATAAAAACCGCAGCGGCAAAGTCGACGCCGTGCCCGGCGATTGCGCATCGAACCAAACGTCGAACACATCGTCGCACAATTGAATCAATTGCCCGAAGGCATACCAGGCGGCGCGCTCGGCCGCAGGGGCAGGCGGGCTGAGCAGGCTGCGAAACAAAAGCACCGAATGGGCGCCCTTGCCGAGTCCCTCGGGCTTGTCGGAGACCTCCCGAGCCGCCTCGGAACGGTACACTGCGTCGAGTTCCGCCTCGAACGGGCCGCTTTGTTCGACCGTGAGGGCGCTGCGTACGGCCTGCAGCAAGGGCCACGCCAGACCGCGTTCGTCGAGCGCGGCGCCTTTCTGTTTCCAGTCGGTATCGGGGGGCGGCGCCGTGCCGTGCTCGCTGATTTCATCGAAATAGGCCGCCAAAGCCGCCATTTGTACAAAAAGGCGACGCTCATGGGCCGAACGCCCACGACCCGACCGGGCGGAAAACACGGCTGCCAGATAGGTGGTCCCCCAATAATAATGACGAAAACGGCGCAGATTCCAGTTTATCACACCTTGCAAACCGGGCGTCCGGCGCAGCGCAAACCACCACAGCCAGGCGCCGCCAAAAGTGAACAACAGGCGCCAGGCAGCACCCAGCCGGTTCATCAGGTAATTTTTTTACCGCCGGGCAAGGAACGCACCAGCAAGATGGCCACAAAAGAACTCAGGGTAATCATCGCGGTCAGAATTGGAATCGTTTTGGCCGGATGATAGCGCGTTTGCCAGTAGCCGACCTTCGACCAGAAATCGAGCAACAGCACGTGCACGAAATATATCCCGAAACTGGCGATGGCAAATTCACGCTCCACTTCCAGCAAGGGCCGGCGGTTCCAGGTGTATTTGGCCAGCAAAAACCAGCCGGCGGCGCAAAGGCCCACATTGGGGGTGAGGTAGTCGTAAAAATAGGGGTGAAACTCGTGGCCGTATTTTTTACTGGCCCAGTAGGTGCCCACTGCCGTGGCGACCGTGCCCACAACAACGAGCCCGCCGGCGACCCAAAGCAACTGCCGGCGCGTGAAGGGCCAGGGCGACAAATGGCCGTGGCCGCCTGTTTCATCGAGGGTCGGCTTGTTGCCCAAATAATACCCTAAAACAAAGTAACCCAGGTTGTTGCAAAAGAACTCCCAATAGATGCCGATGCTGATGTTCCAAAAAACGTACAGGATTTTATACCCCCAGGAGGCCATGGCGCAGAGGGCAAACAGGTACCAGTAGTCGCGTTCGCGGGCGGTCCGGACCCAGGGGCGCATGATCGGATATACGAGATAAAGCCCTACGATCAGGTAAATGAACCACAGGTGGTAATGCACCTTGTTTTCCACCATGCGCACCCCGGCTTCGGCGAAAGTGGCCGGCTGGCCCGAAGCCAGGTGATTGTAAATATTGTACACCACCATCCAAGCCAGCGAGGGCACGATGACGCGGGTAAAACGGCGTTGCAGGAAATCGCCCAGCGGGTAGTCTTTGCCCAACAACAAAAAACCGCTCAGCATCACGAATAGCGGCACAGAGGGCCGGCAGGCCGAATCCCACCAGTTGGCCGCCCACCAAAACCAGGAGTCGAACGCGGCGTAGCCATGCGCAACCGGCGCCGATACGTGTATGCCGATGACCATCACGGTGGCCAGGTTGCGCAAACGGTCGGCCCAGGCCAGACTGGCAGTTGGGGCAGGGGCGGAAGCGGCTGTACTCATGGGCAGTGGTTGTTCGTTTTGCCCGGCAAAGTACAACGTCGAATGGATTCTGCTAAAAGTCAATTTCCAGCCCGTCGAAGGCAAAACTCACCCCGGTGGGCAGCCGTTTGCCGGTTTCTTCTACCCGCCCCATTTCATGGCTCACGTGGGTGAGGAAAGCGCGTTCGGGCCGGATGCGCGCGATCAGGTCGAGCGCTTCTTCCAGGTTGAGGTGCGTGGGGTGGTCTCTGTGGTGCAAGGCGTTGATAACAAGTACTTTCAAGCCTTCGAGTTTGTCCAGTTCTTCGTCCGGAATGGTCTTGACATCAGTGAGGTAGGCCATTTCATCGATGCGGAAACCCAGTATGGGCAAACGGCCGTGCATCACCCGGATCGGTACGATTTTCAGCGCGCCCAGGCGAAGCGGAGCGGCAGGGTCGATGGGCAACAGATCGATGCGGGGCAGCCCGGGAATGGGATGCCCGAACACGTATTCGAAGCGGCGGCGTACTTCTTCGCCCACGCGGGGCAGGGCAAACACGGTCATGGCCCGGCCCGAACTAAAATTAAAAGGCCGGATATCGTCGAGGCCGATCACGTGGTCGTTGTGTTCGTGGGTCAGCAGGATGGCGTCGAGGTGGCGTACGCGGGCGCGCAGCATTTGCTGGCGCAAATCGGGGCCTGCGTCGATCAGAATATTCAGGTCGCCGGCGCTGACCAGTGCGGCGGAGCGCAGCCGGTTGTCGCGCGGGTCGGCGGACGTGCAAACCGGGCATTCGCATCCGATGACGGGAACGCCCTGAGATGTACCGGTGCCGAGCAGCGTAATTTTCAAAACAAGGAGGAGTTGAACGGGGAAAAACGGGGCGCCTGAAAAGGCGGGTCAAAGGTGCGGAAGGCTCAGGATTCCTCCTGCTGTTTTTTCCATTTTTCGATCAGGTCGCGCGATTTTTCAGACAATGAGTCGACGTCAAATTCCATTTTACTCAAAATGTCGAGCAGGCAATTGATCCGCGCCTCGGTGTCGAAAAAACGATTGACCACGGCCACCCGCCGTTGTTCAACCAGGCAGTAACCGCTTTGGAAATTGCCTTTTTCGTAGCGGATCGTGTAGTCGAGTTCGCCGAAGAGTTCTTCAATTTTTTTCAATGTCGTTTGCGTGTATCGCATGGCGCCTTGCTTGATCGTTGGGCGGCTGCCCGATCGGTATTCGGGATTTTTGGCCGGAAAATGGCGTTTGCTCATTCCCGCTTGTCCAATTACCCCATGCCCGTATCTTCGCCGCGAATTGAACACAAAAGTATCAAAATCTGACGCCATGAAAGTTTGTTCGGCAAGTGTAAACATGAATTTCCGGGCGCTGCGCTTTTTCCCGGCAGTTCTTCTCCTTCTGACGCTCCTCCCCGAGGGGGCCATCGCACAGCGACAGCAGCGTTTCAAAGCGGGTATCATCGCCGGCCTCACCGCCTCGCAGATCGACGGCGACGAATCGGCCGGGTACCACAAAGTAGGCTTGCAGGGCGGTCTGCGCGGCGTGGTGATCCTCGGCAGCAAACAGGACGCGAGTGTGGAAATTCTGTACAGTCAGCGCGGATGCCGCAACCAGCCCAAAACCTTCCCTGTGTTTTCGACTACCCTGGGCTTTATCGAGGTGCCTGTGCAATGGCACTACAAAGACTGGCTCATGGAAGGGGAAAACAATGCCCCCGACTGGTACCGGATGCAGTTCAACATCGGCCTGTCGTACGGCCGTCTGCTCAATACGCAGGATAAATTCAACGACGGATTCGGGATTTTCTCCGCCCTGCCCGATCTGGAAAAAAACAGTTATTGCTTTCTGGTCGGGGCGACGTTCAACGCCTCGCCGCACCTTGGTTTCACGTTTCGTTTTCATCGGGGCCTCAACAAACTTTACCAACCCGGCGACGGCAAAAACTACCGCAGTCAACTGATCGAGCACTACCTGGCTTTCCAGGCTGTTTACATGTTCTAATGTTTTGATGGATAAATTCTTATGCGCTGCGCCGTTATCGACCTGGGTACCAATACTTTCCATTTGCTGATTGCCGAACACCATACGGGGCAAGCCTGGCAAACCATCCTGAAACAACGGCGCTACATCAAACTGGCGGAAGACGGCATCCACCGGATCGGTCCCGCGGCCTTTGCGCGCGGCCTGGAAGCCCTGCGCGGCTACAAACAGGAACTGGACGCGGCCGGGGTGCCGCCCGACCGCGTGCGCGCCATGGGTACCGCCGCCTTGCGCACCGCCTCCAATGCCGCCGACTTTATCGAACAGGTGCGGCAGGAAACGGGCATCCGGACGGAAGTCATCAGCGGCGACCGCGAAGCCGAACTGATTTACAAGGGCGTGCGGCAAGCTGTTCCGTTTCCCGAGCAAGGGCGCATGCTCATCATGGATATCGGCGGTGGCAGCGTGGAGTTTATTCTGGCCGATCAGGAGCAGGTTTTTTGGCAAAAAAGTTTCCCGATCGGCGTCGCCGTGTTGCACCGCCATTTTCAGCACAGCGACCCCATCGCCCCGGAAGAAGTGGCCGCCGAAAGCCGCTTTCTGGAAGAAATCCTGGCCGAGCTCTGGCAAGCGCTCGAACGCTGGCCCGCCCGGGCGCTGATCGGGGCTTCGGGTACTTTCGACGTGATCGACAATTTTCTGCTCGACCCGGCGACCAAACCCCTCCTTTACGGACAAACCAGTCGCGCCGCTTTTGAGCCGCTTTGTGAAAAATTCATTTACAGCACCCTGGCCGAACGCCGCGCCATGCCCCTGCTCGCGCCCGAGCGGGTCGAACTGATCGTGGTGGCTGTCGTGCTCATCCGGGTGGTGTTGGAAAAAGCGGGTTTGAACGATATTTATACTTCGGCGTATGCGATGAAGGAGGGGCTGCTGGAGGAGTTGGGAAGTTCATGAGCCACAGGGTGCATAATTTTTGCATCTTTGTTCTCCAACAAAATGAAAAAACATGTCACAGCCTGCCCTTGAACCCACCGCCGATGCCCCGGCCGGGTTCCTTTCCCGCAATCAAACCCTGCAATTGGTATTTTACAACGTGATTCTCATGTTCCTGCTGAGCGCAGGCATGTATATGGTCATTTCATCGGCTGCCAGTATTCAGTACGATCAGGATAAAAAAACACAGGAAACCGCCGTCTCGCAGAAAAACGAAGCGCCCTCCAAGCCATCCCCGGCTGCTGTTGCCCCGGTAAGTGCGGCCGAAAATGACTCTACCGGCGTTGCCGATACGGTTGAAAAAGAAAACGCGCAGTCCGAAACCCCGCCGGCGCTCCCCGAACAAACTGTCCCCGAAGTAAAACCGGCCGCTTCCTCCTCGCCGATCACCGACCCGCGCATGATCGCCTACGTGCTTTTCGCCATCACGATGGCCGGCGGTCTGGGCGGTACGCTCTGCAACCTGCGGGGCATCTTCGAATTTACCCGCGACAACCTGGGCCGTTTTCCCCGCCACCTCGAAATGGGGTTCTACCTCCGGCCGGTATCGGGAGTGCTGTGCGGCCTGTTTACGTTTTTCGTCAGTACGTTTTTTGCCGGCGCACTGGCGCCCGGTGACGGCTCGGGATGGCGCACGCTCGACGGCATGTTTCCGTACATCGGCATCGCTTTCCTGGCCGGCTTTGCGTCGCAGGAGTTTATGGAGAAACTGAAAGACACGGCCCGAACGCTCTTTGGCGCGGCTACACCGGCGCCCGAGCCGCAGCCCGAACCCGAAACGGATACGCGACAGGGGCAGGAAAGCCTCCGCCACAAACCCGATTCCGGCGGCCGGGAGTCTTTGTCGGGCGACACCGACGCCGGGCAGGAAAAGGAACCGATCGTACCTCGCCCGCCCCGCCGCCCGCCGGGTCCTACCCGTAAAATGGCTGATTGATTCTATTCATGCAGGTTTACAGTTTATTTGATCTTGCGCAGCACCTGCGCCGGGTAGTGGCCCTCAACTTTGCAGAACCGCTCTGGATCACCGCCGAAATTGCGCAGGCCAAACTGTCGCGCGGCCACCTGTACCTCGAACTGGTGCAAAAAGGCGAAACGGACATCGTTGCCCAAAACCAGGCCGTGATCTGGGCCAGAGACCTGCAACGCATGCGCCGCCAGGCCGGTCCGGCATTCGACGAAGTATTGCGGGAAGGCGTAGAGGTCAAAATGCGGGTGCGCGTCGATTACCACGAGCGCTTCGGTCTCAAACTTTTACCCGACGAAATCGACACGGCCTACACGTTCGGACAACTGGAACTTCAGCGCCGGCAAACCATCCAGACCCTCCATGCGGAAGGCCTGCTGGAACGCAACCGCGCCCTGCCGATGCCACTGGCCTTGCAACGCATTGCCGTGATCAGTTCGGAAGGAGCGGCCGGTTTGCAGGATTTCCGGGAGCAACTGGCCGACAATACCTTCGGATATCGGTTTGATATTCAGTTGTTTACCGCCGCCGTTCAGGGCGCCAGCGTATTGCCGGAGGTGACGGCGGCTTTTCGCGCCATTCAGAAAAAAAGCAAGGATTTCGATTGTGTCGTCGTGCTGCGCGGCGGGGGCGCCCGGCTCGATCTGGCCGCTTTCGATGCGCTCGAACTTTGCCGGCAGGCCGCGATGCTCCCGCTGCCCTTATTCAGCGGAATCGGTCACGAGACCGACCAAACGGTACTCGACCTGGTGGCGTATGCAGCCCTCAAAACCCCCACTGCCGTGGCCGATTTTATCGTTCAGCACAACCTGTTTTTTGAAAACAACCTGATGCGAGTGGCTGCGCAGTTGCACACAACGGGCGAATACCGCATGGGCGTCCATCAACTCGAATTGGACCGTTCCGCAACCGACCTGCGCTGGAGCGGCAGGAACCTTTTGCAAAACCAACAGCATCAGCTGGATCGCATCCAACAAACCCTTCCCCTGCTCTCCCGCAACCTCCTTCAACGACATTTTCAATACCTCCAGGAAGCCGAATCGCTCTGCACCGCCCTGCATCCGGATACCATCCTGCAACGCGGTTTCAGCCTCACCCTGCACCAGGGCCGTGTGGTGACCGCCGCCAATCAATTAAGGCCCGGCGATCAAATTGTGACGAAACTAAAGCAGGGAAAGGTGAGCTCTGTAATGATGAATGATGAATGATGAATGATGAATCTTTTACGATCGAAATAAATTCATCATTCATCATTCATCATTCATCATTCATCATTACAGCACTCACTTCTTGTTTTTCGAGCTGTTCGGCACCGGGTACTTCCGTTTGTATTCCAGCGCTTTGGGCACCAGGGCTCTCAGGTCCTGGCTGCG
>JAEUUU010000133.1 GCA_016787345.1 Saprospiraceae bacterium
GTCCGCTTCGAACCGGCGGTGTACGGCGTGGAGCCAATGACCTTCACCCGCATCAGCGACAACCAGTGGCATTGGGTGCGGCACACCGCCGAGGGCGACGAAGCCACTTTGCTCGAACGCGCCGAGCCGATGCAGCCGTGATAAGGGTTGATAAAGTTGATAAGGGTTTATCAGCGCCATGCTGAGGATTTGGCGGCGTGCTTAAAAACTCACTTTTACACTTTACGCAACAGCTCGCCGGCAGCAGCCAGCACGTCGTCGGTTTTGGCAAAACAAAACCGGATGACCTTGTCGTCGCGCCCGTCGGAATAAAACGACGACACCGGGATAGCGGCCACGCCGTGTTCCTGCGTCAGGCGTTTGCAAAAATCGAAATCGGGCTCGTCGCTGATGGCGGAGTAATCGCACAGCTGGAAATAGGTGCCTTCACAGGGCAGCGGTTTGAAGCGCGTACCGCGCAATTGTTCGAGGAAAAAATCGCGTTTTTGCTGGTAAAAAGCCGGCAAGCCCAGGTATTGATCGGCATCGGTCAGGAAGTCGGCAAATGCCGCCTGCATGGGGTGGTTGGCCGAAAATACATTAAACTGGTGCACTTTCCGGAATTCGCGGGTCAATTCGGGCGGCGCGATGCAATAGCCGGTTTTCCAGCCTGTATTGTGGTAGGTTTTGCCAAAAGAATAAATCGCCAGTGAGCGCTGGCGCAGCTCGGGATGCGTCAGCACCGTGGCGTGTTCGCGGCCGTCGAAGATCAGGTGTTCGTACACTTCATCGCTCATCACCAGCACGTCGGTGCCGCGCAGCAGGGCAGCCAGTGCATCGAGGTCGGCGGCAGCCAGGGTGCGGCCGGTGGGATTGTTGGGCGTATTGATACAGATCAACCGGGTGCGGGGCGTAATCAGCTGACCGACCGCCGCCCAATCGATGGCATAATCGGGCGCCTGGAGCGCGTGTACCACGGCCACGCCGCCCATGGTTTCGACCGAGGGGCGGTACGAATCGTAACAGGGTTCGATGAGAATCACCTCGTCGCCGGGACCAACAAATGCGCCGACCACGCAAAAAATCGCCTGCGTACCGCCGGCCGTGATGGTAATCTCGGTATCCGGGTCGATGATGGCGCCGTAACTGCGGGCCATTTTTTCGGCGATTCGCTCGCGCAGCAGGGGCAGGCCCGGCATGGGCGAATACTGGTTGTCGCCGCGCTGCATGTGTTCGAAAACCAGCCGCTGCAGCGCATCTGCGGGATTGAAATTGGGGAAACCCTGGGAAAGATTGATGGCGCCGTGGCGTTGCGCCAGGGCCGACATGACGGTAAAAATCGTGGTGCCGACCTGCGGGAGTTTGGACGTGATGGTCATGGTTAGAGATTGTATGGTGCGAAGGTAAGCCAGCTGCGGGCAAATATTTTCGGAGCGAAAAGGCGGGCAGCCGCATATCTTTATCGTCGTCAACAACCCTTGATTTGTCATGAAAAACGCTATTCTGCTCTGCTTCCTTTGCCTCTCTTTCCTCAACGCACAGGCCCAGCGACTCGAATTTGCCCGACAGGGCTGCTCGCTGGTTTTGCCCAAAAAATGGGGGCAGACGCCCGTTACAGAAGCAAATCTGCCGGCCACAGTCATCGAAGCCAAACCCGAGGGAGTAAACGGCACGTTTATGATGTTGATCATTCAGCCCACCAAAGAACCCGCTCCGAAAAAAGAACGCGCCAAAGTATGGGGCGCGGAAATGGCCGCCGCTTTGGGGCTGAAGGACAATACCTGCAAACTGGTGAAAATCAATTCGATCGACTGGTACCTGTTCGAAACCCGTTTCCCCGACGGCGGGCGGGTGATTCTGTACAGCACACTGCAGCATGCACAGACCTATGGCCTCACTTTCGTATCCCTCGATGGATATAAAGAACTCGAACGCGATGCCAAAAACACGGTGGAAAGCTTCCGCTTTTCAAAACCGGAATCCTTCGCCGAAATCCACCGGGCTTTTCAACAAATGGAAACCGACGAACTCAGCGGCCTGAAAGTGCCCAAAGGATACCATTTTGCCCAGGAATTGCCGGACAACGAATTGCCGGGGTACGTGAAAACCAATTACGAAAGCCAGCTCGCCGAAAAATCGACGAATGCCATATTGGTCAACGACGATTATTTCCTCCAGCCTTTTGCCATCAACGTCGTGCTCGAACAGGCGGCCATGGATACCCTCTCGACCGGACTGGTTTGCCGGGTGACGGCGCGTCGGTTCGAACAAAACAAAGTGCCGTACCAGGAGGTGTATATCGGTCCCTGGCCTAAAGCGCCGCAACAGGTGTATCTTTTTCAATTCAAATTATTGAAAGAAGATGGCGCCACCATGCACTTCATCTATTACGTCAATCGCGGCGCCCGCCTCGATATCCTGAAAATCCAGTTGCCCGACGGGCTTGAAAAAGAGTTTTTGCCGGATTTTGAAAAATGGGTGCTGGGGAATCTGGAGTAAGAAAGTTGCGGTGTACTTATGGCACGCAAAAGCGCGGAGGGGGGACTGTGGTTTTCACGCGGGATTTTTATTGCACGAAGAGGCGCAGAGTTTTGATTGTCTGTATTGATTGCTCTCATTACGTGTTTTGCGACCGCTACCTGAAACCACAACTTTCTTTGCGCGCTCTGCTCCTTTGCGACCTTCGCGTGAAACACAAGCTCCTCTGCGCCTCTGCATGCAATAAAAATCCTGCGTAAAAACCCGCGTAACGCGTATTATTCCACTACGACCTTTCCCGTCACGCGGCCCCGGCTGTTTTCAACGCGGTACCAGTACAGGCCGGCCGGCAGTTCGTTGCTGTCGATCGCTACCGATTCGCCGCGCAACTCGCCGAACTGGCGCAAAACCCGACCCGTGGCATCGCTCAGGCTGACCCGTGTGGGTTCGCCGCCCGGGTTGTCGAAGAAAATACTGAACTGTTCGTTGGCCGGGTTGGGGATTGCGATGGCGCGGAAGGAATTGGCGCCGGGCTCCCATGCCGAAGATACCCCGGTGGACACGCAGTTCGGGTCGGCCAACTGCGCATTGCTGCGGAAGTATTTCTCGTTGACGATGGCCGTGATACCCGACACGCACACCTCGTCGCCCGTCAGTTGGCTGTAATGCACCCGTACGAATGCGGTAGGCAGAATGTTCTTTTTCAAAGGCGATTCAGTGCTCGTCAGGGCCATCAGTTTGCCCGTGGCCGCGTTGAACTGCCAGGTGGCATCGAAGGCCGGGTCGAGGCTTTCCACCCCGGTAATTTGCAGGCCGGATACCTGGAATTCAAAGCCGTACATTTTGTAGTACGGATTGACGATCATGACGTCGAAAGTCTTTGCCGTTTCATCCAGCGATCCGGGCAGCAGGTACACGATGTCTTCCGGGTTCTCGGCGCCGGTGGGGAACTGGCAGGCAAAGCGGGTGCCCCAGTATTGCGGGTCTTCGTTGTGGAGGATACATTCCTGCAGCAGGGCGGCGTCGTACACGTCGAGGGTTTCGCTGGCGTCGAGGTCGTTGCAGGCGGTGGCGTTGTCGTTGTCGGTGATGGCGGCGTCGAGGTAGGCGGCGATGTCGTCGCCGGCGCGTTCGAGGTCTTCATTCCAGTCGCCGCGCAGGGCAGGGCCGTTGCAGTCGCCCTTGCAGTCGGGCTGTGCGTCGCCGAAAAGTTCGCCCAGACAGTCGGTGAATTGCGGGCAATCGTTCACGACGTCGATAAAAGGATTGCCGGCGTTGTCGTAGCTTACGGTAAAGCAGGCTTGCGCCCAGTTGTTGTCGTAGGTGATTTCGGGGCGGCCGGTTTTGTCGGGCGATTTGTCCCAGTTGACGCGCACCACGAGCGTGTACAAGCCCTCCGGGATACCGGTGATATCGACCCATTGGCAGGGCAGGCTGGCGTCGTAAATGTCGCCGCAAGCCGCCGAAATGCCCATGTTGCTGCAGGTGTATTTGCCATCGCCGCCATCGGAGCATTCGAGGTCGAGTACGCAAAAACCGTTTTTGGAACCCAGTGGCAGGCGCACGCCGCTGGCATCGAACACGACGTACTCGGCGTAGCCGCGATAGTGCCAGTGGTTGTGGCAGGGGTCCCAGACGAATTGATCGGAAGCCGTATTCGGCGAAGCCGGGGTTTCACCGATGAAATAATCGGCCGTCCCGATATTTTTAATGTGGGTTGTAAAGCGCAGGGCTACCCGGTTGCCAAAGCCGCGAATGCAACCTTCTTCCACGGCGCAAGCGTCGGCGTTGGGTATGATGGTGGGTTCGAGCGAATTGCGCAGCACGTTTTCAAGCACCACGAGGTCGGGCAGGTCGTTGCATTCCGGATCGCCGGGGTAGATGCAGGGGCCGCTGACCGAGGCGAGCGGCTGGTAGTTGCAGGCCGTCGGGTCGGTACAGCCCACGATCGGGCCCTGGTAGCTCAATTCGAAATTGATGGGCTGGCCGGTGCAGGCATTGGAGGCATTGCCGATGCGCACAAAGTACTCTTTGCCGCCTTCGAGAAACAGCGTCGCCACGGCGCCATTGGGGTCGTTGTCGCATCCGTCTTCGGCATAAAACAGGGTGCCCAGGTTGTTGTTGGTGATGGTAATGCCATCGCAGAGGTCGTACACCCAGATCTTGGATGGGCAGGCATTGCCCAGCCCGCAGGTGCTGATTTCGTAGGTGCCGTTCTCTGCCGGCACGAAGCGGTACCAGGTATCGGCGTTGCCGTTGCTGGCGGTTTGTCCGGGACTGAGTGTAAGCGGGTTGTTGCAGAAGGTGCCGGGTGGGCAATCGAAACTGTAATTGTCTTCGTGCCCGTAGTTTTCGCCCAGGCTTTCGTGGATGAGCTCGTTGTCGCGGTAAAGGCGGTAAACCCCGTCGGGCGCCATGCCGTCGCCGTACGAATCGAGCATGCGGAAGATTTTACATTCGTCGGCCGGTACGCAATAGACGAAGGTTTGCGCGCCGGGACCTGCCAGCGCGCCGGTGGCGTAGGTCGTACTGCCGTCGATGCTTTGTAGTTTCCAGCTGACTTCCTGCCAGTAATAATCCGGCGTGATTTCGAGGCGGATTTCCACCTGCCCGACAGGGCACTGGGCCGACAACTGAGCGGCAAAAAGCAGGAACAGAATCAGGATGTAAAGGTGTTTTTTCATGGTTGAATCATTCATGATAAGTAAAAAAGGAATAGCTGTTTAGCCAACAAAAGTATTTCATGAAACGAGACCTTGCTATTCATTCTTCATCTTGGCTCATAAATGCAAAAATCGACCTGCTCGCCGGACTTTCTTCAGGGCCGGCTACATCAACCCTCATAAACCCTTATCAACCTTATCAACCGAAAAAAAATGAGCCACCCCCGCCGAAACGGAGATGACTCAGTTGCCTGGGTCGGTATTTGTTTTGATGCGTCCTTCTGGAGACTGAATGACAACCAACCCCGGTTATCATGCCGGCATGGGCATTCCGATGGCGTGCAGGAATTCTCGTTTGGTGTTGTCGTTGAGGAATTTTCCGGCATATTCGGCCGTGATGGTGCTGGCGCCGTGGTGCTCGATGCCGCGCGCCTGAACGCACATGTGTTTGGCGTCGATGTACACCGCTACGTCGTCGGTGCCGAGTACGCGCTGGAGTTCTTCGGCGATCTGCATCGTCAGGCGCTCCTGTACCTGCGGGCGGCGGGCGAAAAAGTCGACGATACGGTTGAGTTTCGACAGGCCGACAACCCGGCCGTTGGGGATATAGGCGACGTGCGCCACCCCGAAGATCGGCTGGAAGTGGTGCTCGCAGGTGCTTTGCAGCGGGATGTTGCGTTCGATCACCAGTTTGCGGTACTGATATTTATTGTCGAAAGTGGTGACGACCGGTTTGTGGGCAGGGTTGAGGCCGCGAAATATTTCGTTGACGTACATTTTTGCTACCCGACGGGGCGTGCCGCGCAGGCTGTCGTCGCTCAGGTCGAGACCGAGCAAATCCATAATTTTGGCAAAATGGTGGCTGATCCGCTCCACCTTTTCATCGTCGTTGAGGGCAAATGCGTCGGGGTGAAGGGGCGTGTCCGAACCGGAAGACAGGTGCATGTCGCCAAAATGATCGATGTCGGAGTGGTGGTCGGAAGAAGAATGCAGCAGAAGTTCGGACATATGTGTTGGTTGAAGGAAATTGAACGGTGTGTGTGTCAAAAGCAAACACGCCGTAAAAAACGCTAACCAGGCTATTTTGTTTAACGAACCCCTTGTAAAGATTAAACAAAACACCCTAAAAAAACGCCATTGCAAGCCGGAAGCTCGCAATGGCGCAATGAATTGACGGTATTGGTCAGAAATCAGGCGACCACTTTGGCATACTGCACGTTGGCCTGGAACTTGACTTCGTCGCCGGCCACGGCGCCGCCCGCTTCGGTCAGGGCGCTCCACAACAGGCCGAATTCGCGGCGGTTGATCTTGCCCGTTACTTCGAAGCCGGCTTTGATGTTGCCGTAGGGGTCTTTGACCACGCCGCCCATTTCCACTTGCAGGCTGACGGGTTTGGTGATGTCGCGAATCGTCAGGTCCCCATCGAGCTGAAATTCACCGTCGCCGGTTTTTTTCATACCGGTCGCTTTAAAATGAAGGGTCGGGAACAATTCGCTGTTGAAGAAGTCGTCGCCCCGGAGGTGATTATCGCGGTATTCCACACCAGTGTCGATCGACGCCGTATCGACCGTGAAATCGATCTGTGCCGTGGAGAAATCGTCGTCCTGCGTTGCTACCGTAGAATTGAAAGTTTTGAATTTGCCGCTCACATTCGACACCATGAGGTGACGTACGCGAAAAGTAACTTCGGAGTGGGCGGGGTCCAGTTGCCAGCTTGTCTGTGCCATGTTATTTGTTTTTGTCTGTTCGAATTTGATGATGCAAAGATA
The DNA here is from genome assembly GCA_016787345.1 of Saprospiraceae bacterium. GTDB lineage: Bacteria > Bacteroidota > Bacteroidia > Chitinophagales > Saprospiraceae > M3007. Next base: position 6,890 of record JAEUUU010000133.1, read on the forward strand.
CAGGCTTCAAACAAGTTAGATGTATTAACACTTATTTTTTTGACATTAAAAATACTGAACCCGAAAAATCAAACTCCGAACGGGATTCAAACTTTCGGGGAAACGCGATCAGGGTGCAGCCTTGAGCAATTTCAGGACGCCTTTCCGGGCGTCGGAACGCCAGAAAGCGAGGTACATCCCGGACGGCAGATCGCCGCCGGAGCGGTCTTTGCCGTCCCACTCGTACTGCACGCTGCCGGGCTGGACAACCGGATCGAGCCGGCGAACGAGCCGGCCGTCGAGGGCAAATATTTCCAGAGGCTGCGCTTCGGCGCTTCCGGCGCCGCTTTTGATCGTCACCGTGCAGCGGGTGGTAAAGGGATTAGGCGCTGCGCTGACCAGCGAATCGGCCGCCGCGAGGTCGTCGGTGCTGACGTACTGCGTTTCGTCTTCGCAATCGTCGCAGGCCCAGCTGGTATTTTCGAGGCAAAGGAGCGCGGTGTAGCGCGACAGCACCCACCCGGTCAGGCTTTGATAAAGAATATTGCTGATGGTGGCGTTGGTTTGCGGTTCGGCTTCGAGCGACTGGACGAATTTCCCGTACCACATTTCCTCCAGCAGCGTGTCGGCAGGCACAAAATCGTCGGGCTCGGTGGCAAGTACGATATTGTAGGGCTGATTACCAGCCAAACCGTTGATGTTGACAACAAAAGGCGGGTCGCCGATATACTTGCCCACTTGTCCGACCGGTCGATTGAGGTTGTTTTTGGGGTCGACAACGAAGCGGCCGTAGCAAAAGCCACCCTGCGTCTGCGGGTAGATTTCCGTCAGGCCCGACGTCTGATCAAGGTTAGCCATGCAGTTGATCAGCGCGGTTTTGAGTAATTGGGTGTTGTAGGTTTTATAATAGGCCCCGCCGCTCAGGGCGGCCAGATTGCTCAAAAAGTAGCCGCTGGCGTAGTAAGACTGGTTGTTGAGGTTGATCACGGGAGAGTTGGTTTCATTGTAATCGACCACGTGAATGCTAACGGATTCGTCGAGCAGGTCGAGTAAGTCGTTGAGCAAGAGATTGGATGCCTGCAGATTGGCAAAGTCGTTGGTATTGGTCGCCACGACGATTTCGCCGCCGCCATTTTGCTGGGTCCATACTATACCGCCGACGAGCAGGGCCTGCAGGTTGCTGTACCCGGCCATCGGGTTGTCGAGGTTGGCAAATACCAGGTTGATCGTATCCGGGTGGGCAGGCATCCAGCGATCGGCGTAAGGCTGGATAACGAGATTGGAAAAGAACAGGTTAAAAGAATCGGTTGGGCTCAGCGAATTGAGCAGCGCGCTTTTAGTGTTGACCAACAGTTTGGCAATGGTTGGGGCGTTGGCGGTCGGTTCGTAATCGAGCAATACTGCCGCCTTGCGGTGATTGGGGTTGGGCAGGAAATACGCGGGCAACACCGCCAGTTGATAGTATTTATCATCCCCGTTGTCGAGCGTGCTGACATACAATCCGTCCAGCAGCGGCGAGGCGAATTGCAATTGCAGGCCTTCGTTGTACCAGTTGGGCGTCAGGCTGGTGCGGTAAAAAGTACCGGCCAGTGCGTCATCGATCTGTTCAAAGACAAGATCGGGCTGATCGGCCAGTACGGGCGCCTGAAAACGGTCGTCGGACCACACCAGCAGGTTAAAATCCTGCACGGCATTGGCCGAGGCTTTCAGGATGTGGAATGGCAGGTCGGCCAGCGAACGGTTGTCGTAAAGCGCCAGGGGCTGGAGCCAGGTAATCTTGACTTTTCGCGTACCGTTCAGGGTCATGGGGAACACACGCAACTGGTAACTGGTGGCGCTGTTTTTGACCAGAATGGAGGGGTCCTGCCGGCGGTTGACGATACTTTCGTAGATGGTGGTGGCCGTCCAGCGGTCGTACATACGGGCTTTTACGATGTCTTCGCCGATCCAGAGCCAGGAGTCGTGGACGATTGCTTCGGCGGGCAGGGAGAAATTGAGCACCACTTCGAGGGAGTCGCCGTTGGTATAAAAGGTAGCGCCCCGGGCGGAGAACGTGAGGTACAGGCCGTATTCGAGGTACAGGCCTTTGGTGCGCACGGAAAGCGTTGCCTCTTCAATGGTACCCTTGCGCGTGGTGGCGGATTGACGCACGTCGGCCACGGTGAGCGTGGCGGTTTGAGCCATGCCCCATCCGCTTGCCAGCAGACAGATGCAGGAAAGTAGTAATCGTTTCATTTGACCAAAATTTTAAATGATGAAAAAATGAAACGCCGGCGTTTGAAGAGATAACGCGGGGAGGGATGCGCTGCGCTGACCGGGCAGGGGCGGTTGTTTTGTATGTTTTGGACAATTGAAGCGTTTGGGGGAAACAAAAACGGCGTCGGGGTGGGTACCCGACGCCGCTGAGCGTGTATTGAGGTATGTGATGATCAGAATTTCAACAGTTTGTGGGTGCTGCTGCTTTGGGCGGTTTTGAGTTGGAGATAGTAGATACCGGCCGGTAATTCTTCAAGAGGCATGCTCATGCGCCCGTCGGCGTAATCGGCCGGAGCGAGCGTGATTTGACGTACACGCTGGCCGCGTGCATCGTACAGGTCGATCCGAAGTTCGGAAACCGGCGCCTCGCCGTACAGATACAGCACGTCGTGGAAGGGATTGGGAGAGGGTACAAGCCCGGTTCCCGAAGTAGTTTCATCGGTCGACGTGCTGATGTCGTCGGATTGTTCCGGCGGGGCGCCACCGGTGCTTTTCCAGACGCTGTATACATAGTTGGTAAGCTGGTCGAATTGGAGCCATTCGTTGTCGGTAAATACCCCGGAAGCGACCAAGGTGTTGTTCATTTTGATATAAAAGTGGTCGGTTAATCCCCCGCCGTTGGGTTGCCCGCAATAGACTTGAAGTTGCGTGTTGATATCATTTCTGCCCAAAGATACTCCCGCCGGGTTGCCGGGCATGGGCCGTATCGTAAACCTTGAAGTCGGGTTGGTGGAACGATCGAATCTGAATTTGGCCGTCCAGTTGCCCTGACCGGGCAAAGGTTGTACTTTGAAATAATACGTTTCCTGCTGCGGCCATTGCCAGGGATAAGCATAGGTATTATTGGGGCCTCCGGGGATATTGATGTAGTTCGGAGCGCCGCTTTGCGCTTCGCAAATGATTTCGATAATGATATTGGTGGTGAATTGTGCGGATACAAATAGCGTGCTTTTTTCAACGTTGGGGAAAATGGTGCACAAACTGTACACATCGACGGTGTAGGTCGTTCCGGGAGCCAGGCTGGTGAGGTTCATACTGGTCGAGGTCGTAATGCCGGAAGCCGAGGGCGGGTTGCCGTTGGCGGAGAGAAACACCTGATACCCCGCCGCGCCGGAAACGGGGTCCCAGCTGAGGGTAGCCGTCGTGGCGCCGATGTTGGTGACCTGAAGATTGGTCGGGGCGGGCAAATTACACCCTCCGAGAAATTCGGCGGCGGGCGTCGAAGCCGCGTACCCCATACTTGCGGGCAAAAGGGAAATGATAAAAAGAAGCAGCCTGTAGAGTTTTTTTGCCGTCATTTTTTTGAATTAAAGGTGAGCTATTCGAAACAAACACAAATGTTCTCCGCCTGTGCCGGAAAAAGTATAACATTATTCCGGGAAATTTCCGGCCGGGAACAACCATCTTATGAGAAAAAGCCCACTGATCGAACTTTTACAGGTGTTTTCTTCCGACGAACTGGAGGAATTCAGGCGCTTTGTGCGCTCTCCGTATTTCAATCGCGGAGAGTTTGAAGCAGAAGCGCCGCTCTTGCTGGATGCCCTGGTCGTACACGCACCCGACTGGCACTGGGACGAAAATACGCGAAGAGCTACGTATGAAAACCTGTTTGGCGCCCTGCCTTTCGTGGAAGGGAAACTGGAAAAAATCATGTCGGTATTGCATCGCCTGGCGAGGCAGTTTGTCGCGGTGCACCCACATGCGCATCAGGTCGACAGTTTTTCACAAACCCTTGAACTGCTTCGGTTTTCGCGTCAACGCGGCCTGAACAACAGGTTTCAGAACACCATGCAGAAGTTGCAGGAAAGTATGGAAAAAGACGGGGCCGGCCACGATGTATCGTCTTATTCCCGCCGGCTCGATCTGGAATTTGAACAATTTGAGTTTGATAATCTGCTGAATTACAAGCGCGGAGACATCAATATTCCCCGGGTGCTCGGCGCATTGAACCAATATTACCACGCCCTTCGGCTCGATTTGCTCAATCGTTTTTTATTGCAGCAAAAAGTAACGCGGCTCGACATTCCCGACGACATGCAGGCCATGCTGAACGAACCCCTGCTGCCGGATGCTTTGACACAGGCGTCGCCTGTACTCAAAATGGAATCTGCGTTTTTGGAGGTTTTAAAACACGACAAACCCGAAGCTTCGCAGTTTCAAGCCTTGGTAGACCTGATCCGGGACGTGGAGCACGACATCAAGGCCGATTTTTTAAAAGATTATTATTCTTTACTGCGTTCATGCTGCATCCTGTTGGTCAATTCAGGGCACATGCAATACCTGCCCGTCTTGTTTGAAATTCAAAAAGACCATCTCCAGCACGGCTATTTCTACTACGATCAAAAGATCCCGGCCGCCATGTTTCAAAACATCATCAATGTGGCATTAAGGGTAAGAGAGTTCGATTGGGCTTATGCCTGTATTCAGGAGCACGCCAATCGGATTATCGGAGACAATCTCCAACAGGATTACTTTCGGTTCAACTTGTCCAATTATTATTTTCATACCGGACAGTACGACCAGGCCCTCGAATTTTTACCCCACGCTCCTGCCGACCTTGAATCCCAGTTTGCTGCCCGCAGCCTCGAATTGAAAATCTACTACGAACTGGATTCCGAACTGCTGCCCTACAAGATCGACGCGTACAAAATGTACCTCAGTCGGGCATCGGGCAAGTTGTTGCCTGCCGTTTCCCGCGAACGCAACGGCAATTTCGTCAACTTGCTGAGCCAGTTGTGCAACACCCGGCGGGGCGATCGCGAGCGGGTCGAGCGGTTGGTCAGTCGTATCCAGGCAAAAACCTGGGTATCGCACCGGGAATGGCTCCTGGAGAAAGCGGAAAGCCTCGCCAAATAAAAAAACGGCCCGCCGGACGCATCCGGGGGCCGTTTACTGTTTTGAATAGGCAGGTAAAAACTTGAACAGGTTTTTCAGGAGTGTATCAGATTTGAGCCAAACCGCAAAGGTCGCCCAGGAAATAGCGGCGGTTGGCGTTCGGGGCGAGGGTAAAGGCTACGTTGCCGGCGCCCGTAGTAATTTGTACTTTCAGAACATTGGGGCCGGGGTTGAAGATGCCGATCACCGAAGGCGAATTGATGGTGTAGGTATGCTGGCCGGCGCTCACGTTTTCAACGCCGAAAGAATTGGCATTCACCGGCGGCGGGAAAGCGCAGTAGTCGGGGTTGGTCTGCGTGCCGCAGAGCTGGGCATCGCCGCTGACCGTGAAGGTAACCTGGCAAACTCCGCGTTCGCTGGCGGCAGTTTCGGGCGTTGCCGGCACGGCGGAGATCGGGTCTTTCGTGCAGTTGGTCAGGCCAATAGCAAGGGCGAGGGCAGCAGCGGGAAGCAGGAACAGGATTTTGAACTTCATGTTGAATAAATTTACAGTGTGAAGGTGAAGGTGAAAAATGTGTGCCTTTCGATCGGCGACAGCACAAAAGTGGGGGGGCTGCTTCCCGGCAGCCAATAACATTTTTCCAACATACTTCTCACCGTGAGCCCTCCGCGCCGGAAATGTTTATTCGGTCGGGGCAACAACCGGCCTCTTTCTTCCAAACGGGATGGAGTAGGCCAGGCCAGCATGGAACAGTCCGTCCTGCAAATCGTATATGTTTTCCCGGTAACTGCCGAACCCAAACTGGCAATAGCCCGAAAAGCGGCGGTAGGAACCATGCAGGGTGAGCTGATGGGTGCGCATGAAGTTGGTCAGGCCATTGCCTACCGACAGGTCGTAACAGTAGCGCAAGCCCAGCAGGTAATCGCTTTCCAGCGGCGCGTACCGCACGTTGAAATTGGCATTGTACCCGAAGGCGCCGCTTTTGAACTCATCGTCGAGCACGTCGGGGCCGAGGAATGGAAAGAGAAAGACCTTGTTGATCACCTCGCCGGCTTCGTCGCGGCTGAGCTCGGTGAACTTGCCGCGTTCGGAGAACGATTGCAGTCCTACGCCCATCAGGAAATCCCAGTCGCGGCTGAGTTCGATGCGTGCGCCCAGTTCGTGCCGGGCGCCGAAGCCGTTGACCCGGTAGGGCGTCAGGCTTACGCCTTCGCCGCCGAGCGTATCTACCTGGTATCGGCCGAAGTAGCCAAACAATCCGCCGCTGTAATAAAATCCGCGGCGCAGGAACGTCACGTGGGCCGATATTTCACCTGTATTGTTGCGCTCGCCGTCGTAGTACACGGCGCCCCGGTTGTAGCGCCCGTTGAGGGAAACGGTATTGACGCGCGTCCCCTTGTAGGCGGGTTTGACCATGTAGGCATTGTTGCTGCCGAGATAGGCGGGACCGTATTTGGGGCCGCAGGCGGCGAGCAGGAGCACAAACGGCAGGCCCGAAAAGAGCAAGAAACGGAGTGTTCTCATAATCGATGTTGGTTAGGATAAGGAAATGGGTGGGTGGCAGTGAGGCTGGACAAAATTAACAAACTGCGTGTCATTTCTTTGGCGACAGCCTTGAAAGCTTGCCTGGCGGGTCTTTCAGTCCCTAAAAATTCGCTAACAATTCAACAGACTTGATGTTACCCCATCAGGCTCCGGTCAAATTCCCCTAATTTTGCGCCGCCCAACTCGCCAATTGCCCTAACCAGCACCGTACCATGCAGAATCCACCCGTGTACCAGCCCCAAAACAAGATCCGCCTCGTCACCGCCGCCTCTTTGTTCGACGGTCACGACGCCGCCATCAATATCATGCGCCGCATCATGCAGTCGTCCGGCGCCGAGATTATCCACCTGGGCCACAACCGCTCGGTGCAGGAGATCGTCAATTGCGCCATTCAGGAAGACGTGCAGGGCATCGCCATCACCTCTTATCAGGGCGGCCACATGGAGTTTTTCAAATACATGTACGACCTCCTGAAAGAACGCGGCGCCAGCCATATCAAACTCTTCGGCGGCGGCGGCGGCACCATCCTGCCCAGTGAGATCGAAGAACTGCAGGCATACGGCATTACCCGCATTTACCACCCCGACGACGGCCGCCGCCTGGGCCTGCAGGGCATGATCAACGACGTGCTCCAGCAGTGCGACTTTCCCCTCGGCGCCTCGCTCAACGGCGAAATGAAACACTTCGCCGAGCGCGACCCCGGCGCCATCGCCCGGCTGATTACCGTGGCGGAAAACAACCCGGAATTGTACGAAAACAAGGTAAGGCCCGCCTTGACGGAGCGTCTCGGGGTGAGGCCCGTCCTCGGCATCACCGGCACCGGCGGCGCAGGTAAATCTTCGCTCGTCGACGAACTGGTGCGCCGTTTCCTGCTCGACCAGCCTGATAAAACCATCGCCATCGTCTCCGTCGACCCCTCCAAGCGCAAAACCGGCGGCGCGCTGCTGGGCGACCGCATCCGCATGAACGCCATCAACAACCCCCGCGTGTTCATGCGCTCCCTGGCAACCCGCCAGAGCAACCTGGCTTTGTCCAAATACGTGCAGTCGGCCGTCGAAATCCTCAAAGCCGCGGGCTTCGACCTCATCCTGCTCGAAACCTCGGGCATCGGCCAGAGCGATACCGAAATCATTGATCACAGCAACCTCTCGCTGTACGTGATGACGCCCGAATACGGCGCCGCCACCCAGCTCGAAAAAATCGACATGCTCGATTTTGCCGACGTGATCGCCATCAACAAGTTCGACAAACGCGGCGCCCTCGACGCCCTGCGCGACGTGCGCAAACAGGTGCAGCGCAACCGCCAGGCCTGGAACCTGGCCGTCGACGACATGCCCGTGTTCGGCTGCATCGCCTCGCAGTTCAACGACCCGGGCGTCAACCAGCTCTACCGCCGCATCATCGACCTGCTGCGCGAAAAAGCCGGCGCCGACTTCCAGTCGGGCTTCACCCCCTCCGACGAACTTTCGGAAAAAATCTACATCATCCAGCCCCAGCGCACCCGCTACCTCTCCGAAATCGCCGAAAGCAACCGCAAATACGACGCCGACGTACTGGTGCAAACCGCCATCGCGCGCAAACTCTGGAGCATCAAAAACACCCTCGAAACCGTCGACGGCGAGGTGGCCGAAGTGCTGAAAAAACGCTACGCCGAACTGGAAGCCCAGCTCGACTGGCGCTGCAAACGTATTCTGGAAGGCCATGCGGAGAAAAAAGCCCGCTACGCGGCCGACGAATACGTGTACAAGGTGCGCGACAAGGAAATCCGCGTCAAAACCTTCTCCGAAACCCTCTCGCACACCCGCGTGCCCCGCGTGGCTTTCCCGCGTTACGAAGACTGGGGCGACATCCTGCGCTGGCGCCTGCAGGAAAACGTGCCGGGCGAATTCCCCTACACGTCAGGCGTGTTTCCGTTCAAACGCGAAGGCGAAGACCCCACCCGAATGTTTGCCGGCGAAGGCGGCCCCGAGCGCACCAACAAACGGTTCCACTACGTCTCCCACGGCCTGCCCGCCGCGCGCCTCAGCACGGCCTTCGACTCGGTGACGCTCTACGGCGAAGACCCCGATTACCGCCCCGACATTTACGGCAAAATCGGCAATTCCGGCGTGTCGGTCTGCTGCCTCGACGACGCCAAGAAACTCTACTCCGGCTTCGATCTCTGCGACCCGAAAACCTCGGTGTCGATGACGATCAACGGCCCGGCCGCCACGGTCGCGGCTTTTTTCATGAACGCCGCCATCGATCAGCAATGCGAGCGCTACATCCGTGAAAACGGCCTGGAACACCTCGTTGAGGCCAAACTGAAAGAGAAATACGACGACCGCGGCCTGCCCCGCCCCCGCTACAACGCCGACCAACTGCCGGAAGGCAACGACGGTCTGGGCATCCTCCTGCTCGGCCTCACGGGCGACGAAGTGCTGCCGGCCGATGTGTACCAAACCCTCAAAAACAAAGCCCTCCAGTCGGTACGCGGCACCGTACAGGCCGATATTCTGAAAGAAGACCAGGCGCAAAATACCTGCATTTTTTCCACGGAATTCAGCCTCCGCGTGATGGGCGACGTGCAGGACTATTTTATCAAAAACAGGGTCCGCAACTTCTACTCCGTTTCCATCTCCGGCTACCACATCGCCGAGGCGGGCGCCAACCCGATCACCCAGCTGGCCTTTACGCTGGCCAACGGTTTCACCTTCGTGGAATACTACGCTTCACGCGGCATGCGGGTCGATGATTTTGCGCCCAACCTTTCCTTCTTCTTCTCCAACGGCGTCGATGCCGAATACGCCGTCATCGGCCGCGTCGCGCGCCGCATCTGGGCCAAGGCCATGCGCTGGAAATACGGCGCCAACCCGCGCAGCCAGATGCTCAAGTACCACATCCAGACCTCCGGCCGCTCCCTGCACGCCCAGGAGATCGCGTTCAACGACATCCGCACCACGCTGCAGGCCCTGTACGCCATTTACGACAACTGCAACTCGCTGCATACCAACGCCTACGACGAGGCCATCACCACGCCCACCGAGGAATCGGTGCGCCGCGCCATGGCCATCCAGCTCATCATCAACCACGAGCTCGGACTGGCTAAAAACGAAAACCCCATGCAGGGCTCCTTTATCATCGAGGAACTGACCGACCTGGTGGAAGAGGCCGTTCTCTCCGAATTCGACCGGATCACCGAGCGCGGCGGCGTGCTGGGCGCCATGGAAACCATGTACCAGCGCGGCAAAATCCAGGAGGAAAGCCTGTACTACGAAACCCTCAAACACACCGGCGAACTGCCGCTGATCGGGGTCAACACCTTCCTTTCGAAAGAAGGCTCGCCCACCATCCTGCCCAAAGAGGTGATCCGCGCCACCGAGGAAGAAAAAGAAGCGCAGATCAGCACCCTGCAAAACCTGCACTCCGCCAACACCGACCGCGCGAAAGAGGCCCTGCGCCGCCTGCAACAGGTCGCCCTGGCCAACGGCAACCTCTTCGCCGAACTGATGGAAGCCGTAAAAGTGTGCTCGCTGGGACAGATCACGCGGGCTTTGTACGAGGTGGGCGGGCAGTACAGGAGGAATATGTGATTAAAATGCCGAATATCGAATTTTGAATGTCGAAGTGGCGGGTGGGCGTATAGGAGGAGCAGGTAAAAAATCTTACTTTTGAATCCTAAAAACAACGACTATGGAAAATGGAGAGGGGTTGATTAGTATTAACCCCAACATCCGGTTTGGCAAGCCATGCGTTGCCGGCACGCGAATCGCGGTTCAGGATATCCTGGAATGGCTGGCTTCGGGCATGCCTTATGAAGACATAATAAAGGATTTTCCGGAGCTGAACAAAGAAAAGATACAGGCGGCTTTGGCATTTGCGGCACGTCGGGAGAAAATGATCAAGATCGTGGTGGCATAGGCGGTAATATTCTCGGCCAGGCTGGAAAACCTTGTTATATCCGAGTTCTTATGAAATACGTGAATAGAGTGTTTGTTGTCCTTCTTTGTTTTTTGCCTTTTTGTTTGTTGGCGCAAACGAATCGGCAGACATTTACCAATAATTCGCTAATCACATCTGTATGGAAAGACTCCTTGCAGGGAAGGAACATACTGATTGTCACAGATGACAATTTGAATGATACTATCGCAAGAATAGAGAATCAAGGATACCATACTAAAAGTGTTTTCAGGAATGATACGCTCTGTTCGATTTTATTTACAGGCAACACATGTGAGTATAATTTTTCCTTTTATATTTACAAGAAAGGAACCCAATACTGGCAATATATTGATGGAAGTTTCTGGGATAATTGCCCAACCAACTGGAAGAAATGTGAATCCTTCGAAATTTCCCAATTAGGGCTACTTGATCTGGAGGTTATTACCACTACCAGATGGGTGAGTGGGGCAGTGGATGTTGTAAAAGAGCAATATCATTATGATGGTAACAAGAGGCAAAATTGGCTCAAGAATTAAAGTTCCGGCCCGCCCCCTATTTCTCCTCCTCCCCCTCCTCCTTCCCATGCAACACCTCCCGAAACTGGCTCGGTAAAAACTTCACCTTTTTGCCCAGCCACCGCTCCAGCGTCATGGCCACCAGGGCGTAGCCTTCGGTGACGCCCGGCACGGGCACCACCACCACCACGAAAAAGGGCAAAAAACGCGGGATGTCTTTCAGTTGCTCCACGGCTTCGCGCAGCTCCTCCTCGGTCGGGTGGCGGTGTTTGGGGAGCAGTCGGAGCTTGCCGGTGCCGTGGCGGGCAAAGGTGTGTACCATCTTCGTCGTTTCCACCCCTTCCATCACGAGGGCCCACAACATGCGGCGCGGCAGGCGAATGACTTCGCGAAATTTGAATTTTCGTTTCACACTGCAAAGATGAGCCAATTCGCAACACCGGACCAGGGTGATTTTCGACCAGGCCGGGCATTTGTCGGCCTAACAGCGGCAGCGCCCGCGCCATTCCGTCGCGATGCCCGGCGGAATGTTCCTACTTTTGCCAGCCTAAGTCCAACCATTTTTGCGATGAAAAAAATTGCCCTTCTCCTTTTCTTCCTCCCCATACTGCTCCACGCCCAGCAGCCGCTCACCATGGCCGACGCCATCCTGAAAGGCCGCTCGGCCTTCGCCCCGGCCAACCTGCGCCAACTGCAATGGATTCCGGGCGGCTCCCAATTCACTCATGTCGCCGGCGGAAAACTCGTGCGCCTCGACGCCGCCAAACCGGCCGTGTCCGATACGCTCGACTGGCTGCCGCGCCTCAACGAGGGCCTCGCCGCACAGGGCAAAACCGCCCTGACCGCCCTGCCGGCCCTCAACTGGTTCGACGCCAACAACTTGTGGTTCCAGAACGGCGCCGATATCTTTACATGGATGCCTAAAGACGGCGCCACGGCCTTTAAAACCCGCATCCCGGCCGACGCCGAAAACACCGACATCCATCCGAAAACCCTCGACGCCGCCTACACCAGCGGCAAGGAACTTCGCATCGCGCGGGGCGAAAATACCGTGCTCGTGGCCCAAAGCGAGGGCGAGGGCATTGTGTACGGTAAAAGCGTACACCGCGACGAATTCGGCATCCACAAGGGCACTTTTTGGAGCCCTTCGGGCAAAAAACTGGCTTTTTACCGCATGGATGAAAGCATGGTGACCCAATACCCGATCTACGTGCTCGATTCGATGCCGGCCCAGCAACGCGAGGTGCGCTACCCCTTTGCCGGCGCCAAAAGTCACCACGTAACAGTCGGCGTGTACGACCTGGCCGGCGGCAAAACCATTTACCTGCAAACCGGCGAACCCGCCGAACAATACCTGACCAACGTATCGTGGTCGCCCGACGACAAATTCATCCTCGTCGCCGTTGTCAACCGCGGCCAGAACCACCTGTGGCTCAACCAGTACGACGCTGCCACGGGCGCATTTGTCAAAACCCTGTTTGAAGAAACCAGCGACCGCTGGGTGGAACCCGAACACCCCACCGAATTCGTACCGGGCTCCAATACCGATTTCGTGTGGCAAAGCGAGCGCGACGGCTTCAACCACCTTTACCTCTACAACCTTTCGGGCAAAATGCTGCGCCAGATCAGCTTCGGCAACGCGCCCGTGACCAATTTCATCGGCTTTACGGAAAACGGCAAGCGCTGCTTTTTCCAAATGGCCGACGACAACGGCCTCAACCGCTATTGCTACACGGCCGAAGTGTACCCCGACAATGGTATTTTCCGCCTGCAAACCGACGCGGGTATCCACAACGCGCTGCCCAGCAGCAACGGCGAATGGGTGCTCGATCTCTATTCAAGCCCCAGTGTTGCCCGCGAGATTTCGGTCATCCCGGTGAAAAAGCCGGAAAAACGCCGCGTCATTTTCACCGCCCCCAACCCTTTGAAAGACGTTCAACTCGGCGAAACGCGCCTGGTCGCCCTCAATTCGCCCGGTGGTGTGCCGCTCAATGCGCGCCTGATCCTGCCCACCAATTTTGATCCCAACAAAAAATACCCGGCGCTGGTGTACGTCTACAACGGCCCGCACGTGCAAATGGTGACCAACTCCTGGCTCAACGGCGGCGAACTCTGGATGCACCGCATGGCCCAGCAGGGCGTGGCGGTGTTTGTGCTCGACGGCCGCGGTTCCGACAACCGGGGCTACGCTTTCGAATCGGCTATTTTCCGCCAGTGCGGCGACGCCGAGGTGGCCGACCAACTCACCGGCGCCCGCTACCTCAAAAGTCTGCCCTACATCGATTCGACGCGCCTGGGCGTGTACGGATGGAGCTACGGCGGCTTCATGGCGACCTCGCTCATGACCCGCCCCGAGGCCAAAGGCGTGTTCCGCTGCGGCATTGCCGGCGGTCCGGTGATCGACTGGCGCATGTACGAAATCATGTACACCGAACGCTACATGGATACGCCCCAGGAAAACCCCGAGGGCTACAACAAAGCCAGTTTGTTCAACTACATCGACAACCTCGACGGCCGCCTGCTCATGATCCACGGCTCCTCCGACGATGTGGTGCTCTGGCAACACTCGCTGCGCTACATCCGCGAATGCGTGCGCAAAGGCAAACCCATCGACTATTTCGTGTACCCCGAGCACCTGCACAACGTGATGGGCAAAGACCGGGTACACCTGTTCGAGAAGGTGGAGCAGTTTTTTATGGATAATTTGAAAGCAGACGAAGGGGTGAGGCCGTAATCTCCCCTGCTGCCTTTGCAAAGAGCCGAATAAAGTCGCACGCAAAGCCGCGAAGGACACAAAGAGGCCAGGTTTGCGTGGCCCCCTCTGCATCTCTGCGCCTCTGCGTGCAACTTTTTAAATTTCATGCAGAGGCGCAGAGAAATCCGGCTTTTGTAAAAAAATGCGCCACTTCTCCGAAATCCGCGCGCCGGCACGGATGCTCTTACCCCCGCACGACCATCAGTTTCCCACTTTGCATCCGGCCGTCCTTGAGAATGCGGATTGTGTAAAACCCTTCGGGTAAATCGCTGACCAGCACGGTATTGCGGCCCTCTTGCGGCTTTTCGAGGCGGTGTACTGCCTTGCCTTCGGCATCGTAAAGGGTGACCGATTGCACCGTGCAGGGCAGTTCGAGGGTGAATTGATCGGATGCCGGATTGGGGTAGTAGAAGGCCTGCCAGTCGGGCTGTTGCTGCTGCTGGTTTTGCGGATCGTCGAAACGGATGGCCGATTTTCCATCGCAGTTTTCGACGGTGCTGTACTCGGTAATCAGCCGCACGAGCAGGTCGTTGAGCAATTCCACCTTGTATTCATCGGTGGTGGGATCGAGGTGTTTGCCGCCGATTCCGGAGTGGTCGGTGAGGAATACGTAGCTGCCGTTGGTGGCCAGTCCGAAAAATTTCATCAAAAACTCGGTGTCCTTCTGGATGCCGCTGGCGCTCACCGGCACGATCCGGATGCCCTTGCGGGCGGCTTCGCGGATACTTTTTTGCAAACTTTCGATCACGGCGGGGTCCTGGTGCGGACTGGCGTCGAGCACCAGAAAACAGATGCGGGCCACGGCGTCGGCGCTCCATGCCTGTCGGTAAACGGCTTCTTCCAGGGCCGAGTGTACGGCTTCGGGGTAGTCGCCGCCGCCGCCGGCATATTGTTGACCGATGTAGTCGACCGTCTGGCGGATATCGGGGCTGAGGCCGCTGCTTTTGACCAGATAGTCGTCGCCCTGGTCGCGATAAAACACCGTACCCATGCGGATAGACAGATCGGGGTTGTTGCCTTGCACGCGGCCGATCACGTCGAGCACCTCGGTTTTGAGGTATTCGATTTCGTCGCCCATGGAGCCCGTGGCATCCACGGCCCACACGATGTCGACGTTTTTGGGGGCGCGGCATTCCCGCTTGATTTTCAATTTGTTGAGCCCTTCGGAAAAGGGTTTCGTCGTGGGGAAATTGTATTTTTTACCGTCGACAAAGGCGATCAATTGGCCTGCCGGGATTTCCGAATCCGACTGGGCGGCTCCCGATGAGCGCTCTTTGCTCTGTGAAAACATCCCCGCCCACAGTTCTGCGCGGCCCAGGTTGTCGGTGCGGGCTTCCCAAACGACGGCGCCGGCGGGATCGAGCAGTTTGACCTCGGCATCGACAACCGGGAGTTCCTGTTCGTTTTGCAGGAGCACGGCATAGCGGTGTTGGGGATAAAATTTGTATTGGTCCTGATAGGCCGCGATCTCTCCGTCGGCCAGCAGGTCGGTCCAGTGTTTCGACCAGTTGTGCAGGTCGTTCCATTCGCCGGCGGTGAGCAAACCGGCGCGGGGCGAAGGTTCGGTCAGGGCGATGGCCGAGGGATGATCTTCTTCTTCCTCGGTTTTGGGCAGGGCAGTGAGGTCGTCGCGGGAAAGGATGCGCGGCTCGCCGCTTTCCTTGCGGGCGGGCGCTTCCGCCGGGGTGGTAGCGGCCGGCATGGCGACACCCAACGCGTCTTTTACGGGACCTTCGCCGCCGGCAGGTACGGGTTTGGCGGGCGCTGTTTCGGCTCTTCTGCCTTCGATGCGGACATCCGAGGCAGATTTTTTCTTGGTTTTCTCTGTTCTCACCTCACCCGAAGGTTTGGGCATACGGTGAATACTTTCCGAGGTCAGCGTCATGCCACTCGAGGTTTTGTCCTGCTCGATGAGGGGCACTTTATAACTGATGACAACCACTTCGCTAAGTGTGCCGCTCGTTTTGAGCGTGGCGTCGAGGGTGGTGATTTTGCCCTCTGTCACGACAACGTCGGTGATGCGCTTGGCCTCATAACCCGTGTAACTGATTTCAACTGTGTAGACACCGGGGTCGATTTCGAGGCGGTACTGGCCATTGTAATCGGTCACGGCGCCTTTAACCAGGCTGGCATCTTTCGTGACTTTGACGGCAGCGCCGATCAGGGCTTCGCCGCGTTCGTCGGTGATTTTTCCGCTCAGCGCCGTGTTGGCAGTATAAGGCTGGAGCGTGACGAAAATCGGGCTGAGCAGCAGGAAGAAGAGGTATTTCATACAGGTTTGGTTTGAAAAGTAAACATTGCGGGGAAAGGATGCACATGCCCCGCACGATTACATACAACGTTCGTTTTTTCTTTTCTTGCAGCCCTAAAAAAATACCGCCCTATGTCCTCCACACTCAACCGCCGCAAATTTCTGCAAAGCGCCGCCCTCACCGGCGCCGCCCTGGCTGCTCCGAAAATCCTGGATGCCGCCACCGAACCGGCCCTTGCCCGCCGGACGCCCGAGGCTTTCAAATCAAAACTCAACATCGGCTTTATCGGCGTGGGCCTGCGCGGTCAGAGCCACGTAGAACTGGCCCTGATGCGCGACGACTGCGAAGTGGTCGCCATCGCCGACCCCGATCCGCGCATGGTGGCCGACTGCCTCAAAATGATCGCCGACAAAGGCAAAAAGAAACCTGCCGTGTACGACCAGGGCAACTTCGACTACCTGCGCCTTGTCGCCGATAAAAACGTGGATGCCGTGGTGATCGCCACCCCCTGGGAATGGCACACCCAGCAGGCCGTAGCCGCCATGAAAGCCGGCAAATACGTGGGTACCGAGGTATGCGGCGGCTTTTCGCTCGACGAGTGCTGGCAACTGGTCAATACCCACGAGGAAACCGGCACGCATCTTATGTTTATGGAAAATGTGTGTTATCGCCGCGACGTGATGGCCGTGTTGCAAATGGTGCGCGAAGGCCTGTTCGGCGAACTCATGCACCTCGAGGGTGGCTATCAGCACGACCTGCGCGGGGTGAAATTCAACGACGGCGCCTCGCCCTACGACTCCGGCGTGGAATTTGGCGAAAAAGGCTTTTCCGAAGCCAAATGGCGCACCAAACACTCCGTCCACCGCAACGGCGACCTCTACCCGACCCACGGCATCGGACCGGTGGCCATGATGGCCAACATCAACCGCGGCAACCGATTCCTGTACCTCACCGCCACGGCCAGCAAGGCACGCGGACTGCACAACTACATCGTGGAGCACCCCAAAGGCGGCCCCGATCATCCCAATGCCAAGGTGCAGTTCAACCTCGGCGACATCGTGACCACCATTATTAAAACCTCCAACGGCGAAACCATGCTGCTCTCGCACGACACCGGCCTGCCCCGCCCCTACTCGCTGGGCTTCCGCGTACAAGGCACCAGGGGCATCTGGATGGATGTGAACAAAAGCCTGCTGATCGACGGCCAAACCAAGGCCCACAGCTGGGAACCCGCGCAGGCATGGCTCGACAAGTACGACCACCCGCTCTGGAAAAAATTCGGCGCCGACGCCAAAACGGCCGGGCACGGCGGCATGGACTTTTTTGTGTTTCACCACTTCGTCGAATGCGCCAAACGAAACCAGGCGCCCCAGATGGACGTGTACGACGCCGCCACCTGGCTGGCCATCACTCCGCTGTCGGAAGCCTCGATCGCCACGGGTAGCAGCCCGCAGGCATTCCCCGATTTTACCCGGGGGCGCTGGACGGAGCGCAAGCCCGATTTTGCCTTCGGCGACGAATTCTAAACGATTTTGAAGGGAGGCGCCCCGGTTTGTAACCTGTGCCTCCCCGGCTTTGTCTCATCTTTTTTTCAAAAAGATGAGCGTATGAAAACAACTTCCTTTTTCGCCAGCCTGTTCTTCCTGTTCCTTTTCCTGCCCGGCGGTCCGTGGAAAAAAAGCCCGGCCGCCGGGTATGATGTTTTTTACCAAAAGCCCGACCGGACCATGGCCAAAACCCTGCGCCCGGTATTCGCCGCGGCAAAAGACAGCGTAGCCGCCTTTTTCGGGCAGAATTTTCCCCGGCCTTTTGCGATTTACATCCACCCCGACCGCGCTTCCATGGACGCGCAGTGGCAGCACGACTGGCAAATGCCCGACTTCAAATCCGAGTGCTGGATGGTGGCCAGCGGCGTCGGCGCCCGCCTCGACCTGCTGTCGCCCCGGCAATGGGCCACGCAGGCCTGCGAGCACGACTGGGCCCGGCAAGAGGCCTCGCGCCGCCTGATCACCCACGAACTGGTCCACGTGTATCACGGCCAGCGCAACCCCAGCCCCGATTTCAGCGATGTACAAGGGCTCGACTGGCTGGTGGAAGGACTGGCGGCCTATGCTTCCGGGCAATGCGACGAAGCCCGCCTGGCGCCCGTGCGCGCTGCCGTTCGCGACGGCAAGGCGCCCGCCACGCTCGATAAATTCTGGTCGGGTCCCCTGCGGTACGGCCTCTCCGGCTCGGTAGTGGCCTGGATCGATCATCGCTACGGCCGCCAAACCCTGATCGACCTGCTGCCGCTCACCCGCAAACAAGCTGCCCTCGACCGGCTCGGCGTGAGCGAGGCGCAATTGTTGAAAGACTGGCAGGAGTACGTCGTTGCGCGGAAGTGACACGCTTGCCAGGCAGCCTCTTGATTGGTCATATGAAATTAATTGGCCCTGCCGGCAACACCCGGCAGGGCCATCATTATTTCTCATTTATCATTTATCATTCATCATTCCTCACGCTCTTTCCGGGGCGAGGCTCCATTTTTCCGGCGAGCGCCAGAGGGCGGAGAGCAGCAGTTCGCGCATGAAGAAGAATTCTTTCGGCAGGCGGTCGTAGGCTTTTTCGAAGAGTTCTTCGTGGCCCAGGAGTTCCTGTTTCCAGAGTTCGCGGTCGATGTGCATGAGTTCGTTGAATTCATCGCGGGTGAAATCGTCCATGCCGGTCCAGTCCATGTCGCGGAAGCGCGGGCGCCAGCCGATGGGGCATTCCACGGCGCTGGCGCGGCCCTTGCTGCGTTGCACGATCCATTTCAACACGCGCATGTTGTCGCCGAAGCCCGGCCATGCGAAATCGCCGTTGGCGTTTTTGCGGAACCAGTTGACGCCGAAAATGCGCGGGGCATTGGGCAGGTCGCGGCCGAATTGCAGCCAGTGGTTGAAGTAGTCGCCCATGTGGTAGCCCAGGAAGGGCAGCATGGCGAAGGGGTCGCGGCGCACTTTGCCCAGTTCGCCGAAAGCGGCGGCGGTCATTTCACTGCCCATGGTAGCGGCCAGGTACACACCGAAGTTCCAGTTGAACGATTGGTACACCAGCGGCACGGCGCTGCTGCGGCGTCCGCCGAACACGAATGCCGTGATGGGCACGCCGTGCGGGTTGTTCCAGTCGGAGTCGATCACCGGGTTCTGGTAAGCCGGGGCGGTGAAGCGGGCGTTGGGGTGCGCCACGGGTTTGCCGCTCTCTTTGTCCCAGGGCAGGCCGTTCCAGCCGATTACGCCGGCGGGTACTTCCTTGCTCATACCTTCCCACCACACATCGCCGTCGGGGGTGACGCCCACGTTGGTAAAGATGGTATTGGCCCGGATGCTGGCCATAGCGTTCGGGTTGGTTTTTTCGTTGGTGCCGGGGGCTACGCCGAAGTAACCCGCTTCGGGGTTGATGGCGTAGAGGCGCCCGTCGTCGCCCTTGTGAATCCAGGCGATATCGTCGCCCACGGTGGTCACTTTCCAGCCGTCCATTTCCTTGGGTGGGATCAGCATGGCGAAGTTCGTTTTGCCGCAGGCGCTGGGGAAGGCGGCGGCGATGTAGTTCTTCTCCTGCTGGGGCGATTCGACGCCCAGGATCAGCATGTGTTCGGCAAGCCAGCCTTCGTCGCGGCCCATGACGCTGGCGATACGCAGGGCGAAGCATTTTTTACCCAGCAGAGCATTGCCGCCGTAACCGCTGCCGTAGGAGATAATGAGGCGGTCTTCGGGGAAGTGGCTGATGTATTTGACCGTCGGGTTGCAGGGCCACTTGACGTCTTCCTGACCGGGTTGCAGCGGGGCGCCGAGGGTATGTACGCATTTGACCGTGTCTTCGTCGAGGTAAGACATGACCTCGCTACCCATACGGGTCATGATTTTCATATTGATCACCACGTATTCGGAGTCGGTGATCTGGATGCCGTAGCGGGAGAGTTTGGAACCCACCGGACCCATGCAGAAGGGAATCACGTACATGGTGCGGCCGCTCATGCAGCCTTTGGTAAGGCCCTCGAGCAGGTTTTTCATCTCTTTCGGGTCCATCCAGTTGTTGGTGGGGCCGGCATCCTCCTTGCGGCGGCTGCAGATGAAGGTGCGGTCTTCGACGCGGGCTACGTCGCTCGGGTCGCTGAAACAGGCGAAGCTGTTGGGCCGTTTTTCGGGGTTGAGTTTGATAAACGTGCCCTTATCAACCAGCAGTTGACAGAGGTGGTCGTACTCCTCCTGAGAGCCGTTGCACCAGTGCACGTTTTGGGGCTGAAAATGCTGGGCCATGAGATCGACCCAATTGGTCAGTTCGGTATTGGCTGTCATTTGAAAAGCTGTTTTGGCTGGCTCAAACATCGCAGTTGTTTTTTAGAATGAAAAATCAAAGACGGGGTTTTCGAATACGAAGGTCGGCAGCCAAGGTAGTGTAAAGGGGTGAGAAAAGTCATCCGGGACGGGGATTTTGGGCAGGGCGCGCAATTACTTCCCCGACTGTCTCTGCCCTATTAAAATTTAAAGCCCACGTGAAATCCGGGCTCAAACAGACAATAATTCGGCCATCAGCGGTCTATTTGTGCAAATGATTCGGGCGCGAAAGTCTGCTTTTCCGCCCCGGAGAGCGAGAGGCAGCGATCCATAACGGAGAAGAGCGCGGCGCGGCGCTTCATTTGTCGACTGGTTTTTCAGAAAATGTCGTGGAGGGTTGTGCCGCTGGATCAAAAACGCCCTCGTTTTTGCTGCCGGAATGGAAGCCGCCGGCTTGTTTTACGGACAAGTTTCAGGTTTCCGACCGCTCCGGGCGCCACATATTTGACCTGCCGGTCGAATTGCCGGTCGAAAACAAGCGCCAGCGGGGAAGTCAGTATTTTCAGTTCAGTCAATGTCTTGTCTTTTGCCGCATAAAGACGTCCATTGTTGTCGATGACGTAATAGCGTCCGTTTTCCCTGATCAATACGAACGGCGTGTCTATTTGTGTGAAAAAGGTATCCACGGCTTCCCAGGTGCCGGCTCTCTGAAACACGGGTATCTTGTCCGCAGCCTCCTGTTCGTACAGGGCGATCGGTTTCGAATAGAGGTACAACAGTTGTTGGTCGGTTTCCAGTATAGCGATGGTCATTACGCCCTCCCGGTCGATGGTAAAGTCGAAATACACGACCGGCTTGTCCGGGTTCCGACACCTTTCCGAGACGGCAAAAAGGTGTTTGTCCAGTACCTGGGCATAGTTGAAATACGTCATCGACTGCGATATGCTGCGTAGATCGAGGGCTCCCGTCAGAGGGATGGTGTAGCGGATCAGGCTTGCCCTGACAAACAGATCGTCGGCCCGCCGCAGTTCGACGGCATACAGGAAGGAATCGACCATGTGCCATACGAGGGGATGGTAGTCGTATTTTCCGGTATTGAACACTTCCAGCCGGATGCTGGCCGTATCCCCGGTATCTTTCCCGGCGACGTGGAGCGTTATCCACCGGCCGTGTATCCGTTCGGCGCGGAACAGGCGGTTTTGGTCCACAAATATTTTTTCAACCTGGGCCTGGCTGCGCGGGCAGAACAAGATGCTCAGCGCCAGCATCAAAAGTGTCGTTCGGGTTGTCGTCACGAGCTGGAAACAGGATTGTCCGGGTGTTTCATTTCAGTATTTCGTTTTTGACGATCCACAGTTCGACACCGGCGGAATCCGTTTCGTTTCGATACCTGAACAAGGCGTCTTTGTCGCTGTAATTCGATTTTTTGATCACCGCGAACGCATAATATTCCTGCGTTTCTCCTTTCCCGCTGTCGGGCGCCGGGAAGAAAATGGTGTCGTTCCGGATCTCGTACCTGCCGTTCGTTTCTTTTATCCCGAAGCAGGCGATTTTTTCCCGGAAGGTATGGTCGGCTTTTAATTTGAAGGTCGTCAGACAATTGGCGTCGCTTTCTCTTTGCGCGATCAACAAGTCTTCGCCGTCCCATTGTTCGAAGTCGATCAGTCCGCCCGGTTTCCACCCGATCAATGCCAATAAAAGCAGCAGGACGACGTTTGTCCGGTTGTTGTTTTTATCCGAAAAGCCGTCGCGAAATCCCCTGAGCAGCCGGACGCCGCAAAGAACTGTCAGGACGAAATACGCCAACACCATGGCGATAAAGACCGGAACCGCCAGGGCGCCCGTTTCCGCTTCCCAAAAGTGACGGAGGTTCACGAGAAGGAAAAGGGCAAGGGTGGAGAGGAGGAGGGTGTTTTGGGCAATGGCATTCATTTCTTTTTATAGACCTGAATCACTTCCGTTCCTTCATATTCGGGCCGGTTGGCAATAATCTGGATAGTAATGGCGTCGATCACCCTCAGTTTTCCGGAATAATAACCTTCAGGCGTACACAACCTGATGTTGACGGATTTCCCGTCCCGGTCATATTCGATTATCGTAAAATAATCGGGGTCGCTAGATGTCGCCACGCCCTTCTGAAACGATTCGGGGTCGGTCTGCCAATAATATTTCCCGATGGTGTAGAAGACGCCTTTTTCATCCGAACAGTAGCTGGGTACCGGGTTTTGGGTGTCAATTCCAAAAGGGTAATCATCTTCGCTGCTTGTTTCTTTGCAATTTCCGTCCACGCAAATTTGATAGAGCTTCCAGTCATCGCTATTCAAAAATAGCAAAAGATCCCGCTCTCCTGACGGGAAAACGACTTGCCCTTTACTAAAATAGCAACCCGTTATTGTCATAACGAGCGTCATCAGTACTGCTTTGCCCATTCTCTTTTTGTTTTTTTAATGGCCACATATGATTGCTTACCTGAAACAAACAATTAGCCCCAACCCGCTTGCGGGATAAGTGCCAATTGGGTGCGCATTTCGCAAGCCGCCCCTCATCAGTTTCTGCTCATATACCCTTAAAAAACCACCGCCCAATACCCCTCAAACCGAGGCGTATTGGGCGGCAGATCAACTGGCGGGTGCGGATTTCATTTTGCAGATGCCTGTTTTCAAACCAAATATATCACATAAAAAACGAATCCCGCAAGGTGCCGGGTATACAAATAATGAAGTCCGGATAGCATGGCTTTGCCGGAAGTCCCGAGCTTAGTGTTCCCCGACAAACCGGAGCAGCTCGCGGGCAAACAGTTCCGGCTCCGTGTAAAACGCCGTGTGCCACGATTGTTCGAACCGAACGATTTCCGTGGGTGTGCTGAGCAGTTCGCGGGTTTCGTAGGCATGTGCGATGGGCATGATGCCGTCTTTGGCGCCCCAGAACAGGGCCACCGGGATGTGTACGTCTTTCAGCAGTGCGCGCCGGTTGAAGGTGAAGATTTCGCGGCTGTAATAGTCGTCGTAAAGGGCGACGTTGGTGATCTGGCTGAATTTGGAATGCGGGGTGGCAAACCACAGTTTGAAGGCGTACGCCTTGTCGTCGCTGGGCCAAACCGGGTTGGCGCCCAGCCGGAACATGCGGGTGTACCATTCGCCCCATTGCACGACCGAGGCCATGTTGTCGGGACGGAGCTGGATGTTCTGCATGTATTGCAAGGCTTCGGTGTCGTTCTGAGTCTGGGCCTGTTCTATCACCCATTGCTGTACAGTATGCAGCCAGTCGAAGGTGGAATATGTGCCGTTGAGCGCGACGAAGCCGCCGACCAGGTCCTGATTGCCGGGGGTGGTCAGAAATTGCCAGGCCATTTCCACGCCGAAGCTGTGGCCAAGCAGGTAAATTTTTGCATCGGGGTACTGTTTTTTCAACAAAAGCACCACCATGCGCAGATCTTCGGCAAACTGCGGATATGTGAGGGTGGCCGGATCGGCATTGCCCGAAGCGGAGCCGGCGATGCGCTGGTCCCAGTAGGCCACGGCGACTTCTTCTTCCACGGCGGCGAAATATTCGCGCAGACACATGGCGCACTCTCCTGGTCCGCCGTGCAGAAACAGTACAATCTTGCGGTCTTCCATATTGCCGCGCACCCAGATGGGCATATCGGCGCCTTTGTGGCGCAGGCGCAGGTCGTCGGATACGTAAGGGGTAGTTTTGGTGCAGGCCGGCAGAAAGGCAAGGGCCGCTACCACCAGCAACAGTAAAGCAGGGAATTTCATGGCAAAAAGGTGTTATCTGGTTTGTTTGATGATACCCAGTTCTATGGCGGGGCGATGCAAATAGGAACGGTTGTAGGGGTATTGCCGCAGGTAATGCAGATTGAGGCACCACGAATAAGGCGCGTCGGGCGCTTTGCCCAGGCGATGGCCATACCCCACGGAGACGCCCGGTAAAAAGCCCCATTGACCGGCCAGTGGCACGCGCTCGAACCTGCCATCGCCGTCGGAGCGCCAGGTAGCGCCTTCGTAAAAAGAGCGGAACAGCCCCGGCGACAATGCGGCCTGCACGATGCCGCCCCTTTTGCCGATATGCCGCCAACCCAGTTCGGGTGCGAGTATCAGTCCGACGTGGTTGTGCGGATGACGATAAAGCGTCAGTGTGAGGCCGAAATACAAGTCGTTGGCGGAGATTCGGCCCCCGGATTTGCTTTTTTCGGCGTGGCGGAGCGTGTACTCCATTCCGCCGCGCAGGCCGTAGTGCGTCAGGGTTTCGCCGAAATAGGCAAGTCGCAGGTTTTGCGCATACGCGTCGTGGGCAAACCCCAGGTACACCGCGAGCCAAATAATCAGTGCAGCGATTCTGCCGGGGCGATGGTGCTTTCGTTTCATAACTTTTGCCGGTATGTTTTTTTGACCGGACAAAAGTGCTTCGAGCCCAAGCCCGCAGCCAAAATAAAATGGATGAGTGCCGATTTCGGGGCGATGAGTCGGATAATTCGGCGAACGGGATGCCTTATAATCTATACTCTAAATGCAGCATAGTTATTTGCCGGGTTTGTACGACAAACCAACCGAAAAGCCGTTGCTGTCGTGTCCGGGGTTTCGCTCAAAGCTCGGGTTATCTCCATTGGAAAAATGAATATGCCACAAACCGGCACTAATATTTAGTCTGGAATTGATTTTGAATTCTGTTCCTATGCCATATTTAGGGCAACCGTTTAGTTTTGTTCCTTCTCGCATGTCACCAAAAAAATCCGAAGGTTTGGGATAGTTATCAAAAAAGTAAATCAGTCCGGCGCCACTCGAAAAGTACAGATTAAAATGCTCCTTGTTTATGGGATAAAATCTGAAAAAAGGTCTAATCCCACACCCGTAAACATTGTTAACTTCATCATTTATATAAACCTGTGTGAATTCCACCCCTGCCGACATATACTTCCTCAGCATATAATTCATGCCGATATTACTGTGATACAACCCGGAAAAACTCCCGTAGTAACCTTTGGTATATCCAATATCTGTATACAAACTTGCACGCCTGGCAAGCAATGACTCTTTTTTGGTGAAGATTAGAATTGCCCCCGCGGCAATGGCCGGAATAATAATCCCATTACTTGTATGTAGAGCAATCGGGCTGACTCCCAGTGGATTTTGATACCATTTGGTAAATGGCGGTAATGAGCCAAATGAATTGTCAACTTGCCCTGAAAGGCTTTGAGACAGCCAAATAGATAGGATAAATGTCAGTAAAACGTGTCGTTTCATTTTTGTTTATAGCTTGTTTTTGTTTTTAATCTATTGGCGGCCCGTAGCAATCGATATTTTCGGGCCTGTATTAAATCAGCAATCCACACTTCTATCAGCATTTCACCGGGTACATGCTTTTAAAAATAAAACCGCCCAATACACCTCCATCCGAGGTGTATTGGGCGGCAGATCAAATGACGGGAAGGGGCTTCACGTTGAGAAGGTTATTTCCGGGCCAAATGTATGGCGCAAAAAACAAGTCTGGCAAGCGCGGAGGTATAGAAAGTGCGAAGCCCTCAGGGCGCCAGCCGCTCTATCGTCCAGTGCCCGTCGGAGCGGGTAAAGCGGATGCGGTCGTGGAGGCGGTTTTCGCGGCCCTGCCAGAATTCCATACGTTCCGGGCGAACGCGGTAGCCGCCCCAGAATGGCGGCAGGGGGAGCGCCGGCACGTCGGCGTATTCTTTTTGCAGGGTAGCCACGGCGTTTTCGAGCACTTCACGGCCCGAGATCGGGCGGCTTTGCGGACTGGCCCAGGCGCCGATCTGGCTGCCGAAGGGACGGCTCTGGAAATATTCCAGCGATTCGGCTTCGCTCACTTTTTCCACACTGCCTTCGATGCGGATTTGCCGTTCCAGTTCGAGCCAGGCAAACAAAAGCGCCGCGCGGGGCCGGGCCGCCAGGTCTTCGCCTTTGCGGCTTTCATAATTGGTGTAAAACACAAACCCCTGTTGGTCAAAGCTTTTGAGCAATACAATGCGGGCGCTGGGCTGCCCCAGGGCATCGACGGTCGCCAGGGTCATGGCATTGGGTTCGAGCAACTGGCTGTTGAGTGCCTCCCGAAACCAGTAGTCGAACTGGGCAATCGGGTCGTGCCGGACGTCTTTTTCCGAGAGGGTTTCGAGGGCATAACTCCGCCGCAGGGCGGAAAGATCGGTGAGCAGCGGTTCGGTCATGATCAGTTCAGTTTCAATACGCCGCAAAATTAGGGGATGGAGCAGGCGGCTCAGGCTTTTGCCGGTATTTTTATAACCATTCCATATACGAGAAAACCCAGTGCCGTGAGGAAGCCGCCCGCAACGTACCAGCCTGCATGGGCAAAATCGAGCCGGATCAGGGCCGAACAAAGCGCCAGCCCGAGACCCAGTATTGCCCAGACGGGTTTGCGCATAAAGCCGTCGTCGAAGTCCGATGGTGGCAATTGCAGGCGGCATTCCTGCTGAAACAGAGGGGCGAACTTGCGGTAGTCCCACAACAAGAGCCAGGTATTGGCCAAAAACATCAGAAAAGTCACCGTGGGCGTGCCTTTGAACCCGATCGACCAGGTCACCAGCCAGATATTGATCATGATGGGATAAAACATCACGGCGCCCAGGGTGGCAAAACGCTGCGTTATGAGCAACAAGGCCGCGACGACCTGCCCCCAGCCCAGAAAATTCCAGTAAAAGCCGGTCTGGTACATGGCTTCGAAATAAAAACCCACGGGCGTTTCGACCGGCATGCTCGTGAACCGCTGGCCCAGTACCTTCGGCAGGCCGGCAAAAATGAAGGCGCTGCCGATCAGGTAACGTAAAAAAATAGCAAACACCTGAATTATCCGGCGCCTTTTGAGGTTTTCAATCAGCCAAACCAACGGATCGGGGAGGAAAAGAGTCATGCTTGTCGTGCGATTTGTCATCAAAAGTCGGGTTTAGCCAAAAAACGACTACTTTTTCGGATCAACGCGCGCCGCGAAACGATGAGCGCCTGTCGTTTTGTCGCTCGTCGTGCCGCTTTTCTGACAAAACACGTGTCTTATGGGAGCTGGCAAGCAATTTGACTGCCCTTTTGATTCGCCCCGGAGTAATTTTTTTGCTGCCAGGATGACAATCCTGCACATTTACCCTGGTCTATTCTGTAAAAAATTTGAATGTTTGCGACCATCCACCCCTCGCTTAATCCATATACCCTTTTGTGACGTATGAGCATGTTTGAAAATTGGATCATGACACCGGAATCGGAAGACGAACCCGATTTCGTACCGCTTTTTTCCCTGGAAGAAGAAGACGAAGCCAAGGCAGGCGAAGTATTTCCCGACAAATTGCCTATCCTGCCTTTGAAAAATACCGTGCTGTTTCCCGGCATCGTAACGCCGATTACCATTGGCCGCGACAAAAGCATCCGCGCGGTGCAAAAAGCCTACGAATCGAACCGACTTGTAGGGGTTTTGTCACAAAAAGACGTCAAAATCGAAAACCCCAGCGCGCGCGACCTGTACCGGATCGGCACCATTGCCCGCATTTTGAAATTGCTCAAAATGCCCGACGGCTCCACCACCGCCATCCTCCAGGGCCGCAAACGCTTCCACCTCGACGATATGGAAACGGAAGATCCTTACATGATCGGCCACGTCCACGACATCGAATACGAACAACCCAAAAACAAACTCGAATTCCGGGCGCTCATCAGCAGCATCCGCGATTCGGCGCGGCACATCATCGAATTGTCGCCCCAAATCCCCTCGGAAGCCGTCGTGATGCTCAAAAACATCACCAACGACAACTTCCTGCTCAATTTTATTTCCTCCAACCTGGGCATCAAAGTCCATGAAAAACAGGCCATCCTCGAAATCTCCAACATGATGGAGAAAGCGAGCCAAATCCTGCGGCACATGGACTCCGAACTGCAACTCCTCGAACTCAAAGACCAGATCGAGGCCAAGGTGCGCACCGATATTGAGAAACAACAGCGCGACTATTTCCTCAGCCAGCAACTCAAAACCATCCAGGAAGAACTGGGGCAAAACCCGCAGGAAGAGGAGATCAACGCACTGGTGGAGCGCGCCCGCAAGAAAAAATGGCCCAAACCGGTGCAGGATACTTTCGTGCGCGAAATCAATAAAATCCGCCGCGTCAACCCGCAAATCGCCGAGTACGCCATCGGGCTCAACTACCTCGAAACCCTGCTCGACCTACCCTGGCTGGATTTTACCAAGGATAATTTCGACCTCAAACGGGTCAAACAAGTGCTCGACGCCGACCACTACGGCCTCTCCAAGGTGAAGGAACGCATTCTCGAACACCTGGCCGTACTGAAACTGAAAGGCGACATGAAAGCCCCGATCCTCTGCCTCATCGGCCCGCCCGGCGTGGGCAAAACCTCGCTGGGCCAGAGCATCGCCAAGGCACTCAAACGCAAATACGTGCGTATGAGCCTCGGCGGCCTGCACGACGAAGCCGAAATCCGCGGGCACCGCAAAACCTATATCGGCGCCATGCCGGGCCGCATCATCCAGTCGCTCAAAAAAGGTAAATCGGGCAACCCGGTCTTTATCCTCGACGAGATCGACAAGGTCGGCAAAGACTTCCGCGGCGACCCCTCCTCGGCCCTGCTCGAAGTGCTCGACCCCGAACAAAACACGAGCTTCTACGACAACTACCTCGAACTCGAGTACGACCTGTCGAAAGTGTTGTTTATCGCCACGGCCAATTCGCTCTCGACCATCCAGCCGGCCCTGCTCGACCGCATGGAGATCATCCCGATCGCCGGCTATTCACTCGAAGAAAAACTGGAGATCGCCAAGCGCCACCTGATCCCGGAACAGCGCAAAGAACACGGATTGAAACCCAATCAGGTAAAAATCAGCGACAAAGCGCTTACCCACATTATCCGCGACTACACCGCCGAAAGCGGCGTGCGCAGCCTCAGCCGCGAAATCGGCTCGGTGATGCGCCATATCGCCAAACGCGTGGCCATGAACGAGGTGACCCAAATGTCGGTCAAACCCGACGACCTGCGCGCCATCCTCGGCCCGACCAAATACAGCTCCGACTCCTACACCGAACAACAGGAACCCGGCGTGGCTGTCGGCTTGGCCTGGACCTCCGTGGGCGGCGAAATCCTGTTCATCGAAGCCAGTCTCAACAAGGGCGGCGGACGCCTGCAAATGACCGGCAACCTCGGCGAGGTGATGAAAGAAAGTGCCAGCACGGCCCTCAGCTATATCAAAGCCCACTCCGAAGCCCTGGGCATCGACGCCGAAACACTCGACAAGACCGATATTCACATCCACGTACCCGAAGGCGCCATCCCCAAAGACGGCCCCTCGGCGGGTATCACCATGCTCACGGCGCTCACTTCGGCCTTTACCAAACGCCCCGTCAAGCCCTACCTGGCCATGACCGGCGAGATCACCCTGCGCGGCAAGGTGTTGCCTGTGGGTGGTATCAAGGAGAAAATCCTGGCAGCCAAACGCGCCGGCATCAAAGAAGTGATGCTTTGCCGCGAAAACCAGAAACACGTGGAAGATATCGAGCCCGAATACATCCAGGGACTCACGTTCCGCTACGTCGACCGCATGGAACAGGTGCTCGATGTAGCGCTGGGCATCGCGGAACCGGGCAAAGCGAAAAACAACGGGGCGGCGAAGAAGCGGGTGAAGAAGGCCTGAGGAATGAAGACGGAAGGCGTACCTTTCGCGAGGTAATACCAACCCGTTTCGCCTTATGTCTGCCCTTTTACAACGCCTGAGCCTCGGCATTTGCCTGGTATTGGCCGCCTCGGCCCTTTATTTCCACTTTGGCAACGATCTGTGGAACGATGAAATTTACACGCTTCAGTCTTTTGTGTTCAAAGGGCTCGGTACAGTATTGACCGACTATCACGTTCCCAACAACCACATCCTGACCAATATATTTCACTGGGGCTGGGTGCAACTCACCGGCGTAAATGATTTGGGCGCGCTGCTCGATTCTCCCTGGCGAATCCGGTTGCTGCCCCTGTGTTTTTCCGCGCTTACCGTGTGGTGGGTGTACCGGGCGGGGCTGGCCTGCGGCGACCGCCCGACGGGTTTGCTGGCGGTTTTGATGTTGTTGTCGGGCTTGACTTTTCAAGCCTACGCGTTTCAGGTGCGGGGTTATGCACTCAATATGACGGTCGTAGCCGGATTGTCGGCCTGGGCCATGCGATGGGCCAATGGCGATAACCGACGACACAGGGACCTGCTTCCCCTGGCGCTGCTCACCGCGGCTTTGTTGTACGTGCTCCCTTCCAATGTTTATTTCGGGCTGGCTGCCGCGCTGGGTGTAATTCTCGCTCAGGGGGGCAATGCCCGTACGGAAACCTGGAAACCGGCAGTACCGGTTCTGGCAGCGCTCGCGGCAGGAGCAGTCATCGCATTTGCGGCTTACGGGCCTGTACTGGACCAGTTGCAGGGAAGCGCCTATTTTGAATCGAAGGGGGCGGGAAAAACCACTTCCGGGGCACTGTTCGGCCGGGTTATGGCCGATTTTTTCAGTTATCGCTGGTTGTTGTTGCCGTTGGCGAGCCTGGGTGTTTATCAGTTATTTCATACCGGCGGGCCTGCCAGAAAGCAGGCTGTTTGGCTGTTATCCGTTTTGTTGCTTCCTTTTTTGTTCTCTGCCCTGCGCGGCGACGCGGCGCCCGACAGGGTGTTTCTCACGGCCTTGCCGGTATTTGCACTGCTGCTCGCCGTTTCGACAAAGGCTGTTTTTTCCCGGCTGGCCGCTTCCCGAGCCTCGCTTGCGTATGCCGCTCTTTTGCTGTACTGCGTCGGGGCGTACGGCTGGGGCCTGTGGCAAACGCGGGCGTTTTTGCAAAAAGGGCTCGACACGATGGATCACTATTATGCGGGGCTGAACCGCAATTATTACCAGCATTATTATCAGCCCAATGCAGAGTACGATTTGTTCCGGCAGCAATTCGGAACCGACAAAACGCTCATTCTGGAAAGTTCGGAAGCGCACGACATGCCGGTGTATTTGCAGCATAAAAATCAGGCTTTTGCGCCGTTGGACTCCATCGAGACGTATTTGCGCAACCGCAAAACCTTCTACGTATCCAGTTATTACGCCCGTCCTTTTATGCAGGAGATGTCGAAAATGGGCCCCGGCTGGCGCTGCCGCTACCTGCAAAACAAAGCTCGCATACCACGTGTCGTGATATGCGAGCCGGTTGGAAAATGATTCAATAATTTCTTTCAGATCAGCGCTGCACCGCAAACCGCGTCGTCACACGCTCCCCTTCCGCGGCTTGTACTTCGAGGAAATAGAGACCTGATTCAAGCCCTTCGGGCAGCAGCACTGTTTGCGGAGCGTATTCGGCATAGGCCTGGTTTTGCAACACCAGCTGGCCGCGCGCATCGTACACCCGGAGTTGAACCTGTTGCTCGGCCCAGAGTGAAAGGTCGACCGTGATATTGCCGTTGGTCGGGTTCGGGAACACCTGAAGGTCGAAGGCGCCGTCGTTGGCAGCATTGGGCGTGACGCCGATCGGGCAGAAGAAGGTGTTGAGGTGCGACTCGTAGTAGAGGCGCGGGAACAGGCGGACGGCCACGTGGATGTAGTTGGGCGTAGCCGTGGGCGGCAGGGTATATTTAAAAATATCCGACTGGCCGCTGTTGATGCCCGGCAGCAATGAGTTGAAGCGAATCGAGTAGAAGGTCGTGAGGTTCGGGTTGCGCACCTGGTATTCGCGGCCGCTCGGCGCGGTGTAAATGGAATTGTCGACCGGTTCCGTCGCCACCACGCCGTTGGGCAACTGGATCAGCGCATACGACAGGGTGTTGGAGCAGAAATTGGTAAAACGAATCCGGTAGGTTTTGTTCAGGGCGGCGTCCTGCGTGATGGTGAGCAGTTCCCATTTCATACAATCGATCTGCTTGACGTCGCAGGGCGGGTTTTCCTGCACCGACACTTTGAAACAGCAGGTGGCAGTATTGCCGCATTTGTCTTCGGCTGCAAAACACACGTCGGTCACTCCGACCGGGAACAAACTACCCGAAGGCAAACCGTAGGTCATGGCCACGTCGAGGCCGGGGCAGATGCAATCGGTGGCGGCAAACGGATCGTTGTAGCTGATTACCTCACCCGTGTTGCCGGCCGGGATGGTCACGCTGATGGAAGCGGGGCAAAGCAATACCACGTTGGAGGGCGCCGGCGTCAGCGATTCCAGCACGTAGGTGGCAATGATGTCGCAGCCGCCGTTCGGGTCGGGTATGGTGTCTGTCACCGTGCCTTCGGTCGTGTAGATCTGGCCGTTGATGGTTACCGAGTCGCCCGGGCAGAAGCTCAGGGTGGTCAGACTGGTTTGATAGGGCAGGAGATTCAGCACATAAGTCGCCAGGGTGTCGCAGTCGCCGTTTTGGCCCGGCAGGGTCAACAACACGGTGTCGGGCGCCGCATAGGCCGTGCCGCCCAGCGTGAGGGTAGCGCCGGGGCACAAGTCGTAACTGGCATTGGTGGTCGGTTGCGGCAGTTTGATCAGGTTGTAAGTCACCAGCGTATCGCAGGCGCCGCCGGTACCATTGACCGTTATGACAAAAGTGGTGGTTTCCGTGTAAGTCGTGCCCGCGATCGTAACCGATTCACCGGGGCAGAAGCTGATGGTTTCGGTGCGGGTGATTTCGGGCAACAATTGCAGGACGTAGGTGGCCAGCGTGTCGCAAGCACCGTTTTGGCCCGGCAATACGGCTTCGACCGTTGTGGGCTGGGTGTAGGTGGAATCGCCGATCGTGACCGAACTGCCCGAGCAGAATTGAATGGTGTCGGTCAGGGTCGCATTGGGCAATTGTTCCAAAACATAGGTGGCCAGCGTATCGCAAGCGCCGTTTTGGCCCGGCAATACGGCTTCGATCGTTGTGGGCTGGAAGTAGGTGGAATCGCCGATCGTGACCGAACTGCCCGGACAGAATTGGATGGTATCCGTCAGCGTCGCATTGGGCAGCAATTGCAGGAAATAATTGATCGTCGTGTCGCAGGCGCCGCCCGTTCCGGGCAGGTTGAGCGTCACGGTATCCGGCGCTGAATAATTGCTGCCGCCGAGCGCGACAGTGGCGCCGGGGCACAGAAATAGGGTGGTATCGATCAGGATGGCGGCGCCGATGGCGACCTGGGCGTCGTCCGATTGCGACTGGAGGCAGACGTCGGTTACCGTCACCCCGATGAGGCCGTTGCCGACAATGGTGATCGATTCCGTGGTTTCGCCGATACTCCAGGCATAAGTGTACGGCGACAAACCGCCGCTGACGATCGGGCTGATCGTGACGGGGACGTTGGAGTTGCAACTGATCGTATCATTGAGCACGACCGACAAGGGGTTGTAGTCGTTGATCAAAAATTCCACGATCCCCTGCGTACAGGAGCAGAGATTGTCGATCAGCAGAATGATTTTTTCCTGGCCTTCCGCCAGGCCGTCGGCCAGTACGGTGACCGGCACCAGAATATCGTTCTGACCGGCCGGGATCGTCACCGAGGTAGGGATTGGCTGGTAGTCGACACCCGAAGTGGCGGTGCTGGCCGGAGAAATGGAATAGTTGATCGTCAGCGGCTGGGCATTCCCGCCGGTGCCGCGGCTGAATTTGATAAAGTTGGGGCCGCAATTTTCGTAAGCCGCGGGCTGGCCAAAGGCGTACAAAGGCGAAGCAGATACCGTGCCGCCGGCGTTGAACGAATTGGCTTTGAGAAAAACGGCAGAATCGAAAATGCCGTCGCCGATGTCGGCAATAGCCAGTTTGATGTGGTAAGTAGCGCAGGGTGTCAGCTGGGTTTGCGCGGTAAGTTTGACCGTCCAGCCGTCGAGCTGGCAATCCAGGATATTGAAGGGTTGCAGGCCGGAGCACTGTGCCGAATAGATGTCGTTGTTGACAAACAGGCCGGCGTTGTTGACGTAATTGACGGTATTGATCGAAATGGGGGTATTGCCGCCCACCACGGCGAGGTTTTCATTGCCATTGAAGCCGGGGCCGCTGATGAAAAAGCCGAACACGTCGTTGAATTGCGTACCGACGTATTCGCAGTATTCTTCGGAGCCAAACACGAATTCAAACTGCACAAAGTTCGCCGAAGGCGTAAAATCGAATTCGATGATAGATTTGTCGTACTGGTTGCCATTGGTCAGCCAGGCCAGGTCGGGGTCGTCGGGCGAGTTGTTGCCGAAGCCTTCGTTGGCGTTTGGTTCGCTGTTGGGGCCTTCCACGACGTTGGTGCGACCGGTGGCCATAATCATGCCCTCCTGGATATTGATGCTGCTTGCGCCGTTGGTAAAAGTGCCGCGCGACAGGGCGTTGCCGAACGTACTGACATTGCTTACGCCAAAGCAATTGCCCCCGATGAGCACGTTGGTAATCAGGTCCTGCCCGGTAGCGCCCTGGGTGGTCTGGATCGGCGGCGGCGCCAGTTGGTTGAGAAAATCCTGCTGCGTTTTGGCAGCTTCGGCGCAGGTTTCGCATTTGACCGACAGATAGAACGGGATGGCACTGACCTTGTGCGGCGTCGACGCTTTCAGTTGGAAGACCGCTTCGCTTGTCGTGGCGCTGAACTGGAAAGCGTTGGTTTTGCCCGACAGTTTCTGGGCGCGTAACCCGGCAGCGGGGCTGACGGTGAATTCCGCCTGCTGTCCTTCGGCGGCGCCGACGAACACTACCGTGTACACGTTGCCCGGTTCGAGTTGGGTGATTTGAATGTCGTTGCGACCGGGCTGGGCTTCCAACAAAATACGCTGGCGAAACCCTTCAACAGGCGCAACCAGGGCAGCGGTTTGGGCGTCGGTAGCCAGTGCCGCCAACAGGAACAAAAAAGAGAACAGGAATTTGAACATAGGTGTCAGGTTAACATGTGATAAAGAACTTGATTTCATCATTACAACGATGTTTGGGAATGTTTGAACTGCAAAAGATTAAGTCCCCCAAAATTGCTAACCCGCGCTGAAAATCGGGTATAAAATCTTGTAACGATGTCACATTAATTGACTTTCGACGTCCAAAGAGGATACTTTTGCCTCATGAGCGACTCCGTACTGGATCAAACTTCGGCCCTTTTGCGCGGCTCCTTCGAACTCGAATCCGCCACCCCGCCCGCCACCGAGGCGGAGCTGCTGGCTGTGCTCACCCACCGCATCGCCGAAATGCTCGAGCGACAGCCCGATTACCTGATGAGCCTCCTGTACCGGCTCGACGTGCTGGAGGAAAAAATCCGGCCCGTGCTCCGCCCCGACGCCGTCGAACCCGCTCCGCTCGGACTGGCCCGCCTCGTGCTCGAACGCCAGAAACAACGCGTCCTGACCAAGCTGACCATCAAGCCCGACACCCTGGAAGGCATGGACGACTGGAGTTGGTAAAATCCTCGAAATTTATCCTGGTTCCAAATTTCATTTTAAACCAAAGCGCTTGTTTGCCCGTTATTGAAAATTAAATTTTGCGATTGGTCGTTTTTCGACCATTGAGCCGGCTTTCCGGCGGAAACATTTATTTACCTTTGCGCAAATTTTTTTCCTAACTAAAATCAACGGGACATACCATGCAATCCAACGGTTCTGCCACCACTCATACCCCCCGCACCGCCCGTGAAGACCGCTATCAGCACCACGATTACTACGGTGTCGACGAGCTGCTCTCGCCCGAACATCTGATCGCCCGCGATGCCGTGCGCGAATGGGTCAAGGCCGAAGTCAGCCCCATCATCGAAGACTACGCCAACCGCGCCGAATGCCCCACGCAATTGTTCAAGGGCCTCGCTGAAATCGGCGCTTTCGGCCCCTCGCTGCCCGCCGAGTACGGCTGCGGCGGCATGGACGAGATCGCCTACGGCGTCATCATGCAGGAACTCGAACGCGGCGACTCCGGCGTGCGTTCCATGGCTTCCGTGCAAGGTTCGCTGGTCATGTACCCGATCTACAAATTCGGCTCCGAAGAACAACGCCGCCACTACCTGCCCAAACTGGCCAGCGGCGAAATGATCGGCTGCTTCGGCCTCACCGAACCCGACCACGGTTCCAACCCCAGCGGCATGGTTACCAACGTAAAAGACGACGGCGACGCCTACATCCTCAACGGCGCTAAAATGTGGATCACCAACTCTCCCGTGGCCGATATCGCCGTGGTGTGGGCCCGCCGCGAAGACGGTAAAGTGATCGGCATGATCGTCGAAAAAGGCATGAAAGGTTTCTCCGCGCCCGAAATTCACGGCAAATGGAGCCTCCGCGCCTCGATCACCGGCGAACTCGTATTCGAAGACGTCCGCGTGCCCAAAAAGAACGTACTGCCCGAAGTCGTTGGCATGAAAGGCCCGCTCTCCTGCCTCTCCAAAGCCCGCTACGGCATCGCCTGGGGCGTGATCGGCGCCGCACTCGATTGCTACGACTCCGCCCTCCGCTACTCCAAAGAACGCGTACAATTCGGCCGGCCCATCGGCGGCTTCCAGCTGACCCAGAAAAAACTGGCCGAAATGATCACCGAAATCACCAAAGCCCAGCTGCTTACCTGGCGCCTCGGCACCCTCGCCAACGCCGGCAAAGCCACACCCGCACAAATTTCGATGGCCAAACGCAACAACGTCAACATGGCCCTCGAAGTAGCCCGCGAAGCGCGCCAGATTCACGGCGGCATGGGTATCACCAACGAGTACCCGGTCATGCGCCACATGATGAACCTCGAAACGGTGCTGACCTACGAAGGCACCCACGACATCCACCTGCTCATCACCGGTATGGACGTCACGGGGCTCGACGCGTTTAAGTAGTGATAAGTAGTGAGGGATGATGAATGATAAATGATAAATGAGGAATGCTTTTTCAATCGCGTAAATCATTCCTCATTTATCATTCATCATTCATCATTCAACACTCCTGTGCTGTGTTTCATCGAAAAGGGGGCATGAAAAACAGTTGAACAGGCGTTAAAAGGGGAAATTTGACGTAACCGAAAGGGTTAAGCCCGTCTTAAAGGCGGTATTGAAGGAAATTTCGGCATGGTTTTTCCTTTAAATAATCCTTACGATTCGACTTTTCAAAACATCGAACAGCATATGTTTTTTGAGAACAACTTAATCAAATCCGCACTGGCAGGCCTGCTGATGCTCCCGCTGGGCATCGCGGCGCAGGAAAGTGTCGTGATCAAACTCGTCAACCCCTCGTTTGAGGATCTCCCCAAATGTTGCGAAGCCCCCGCGGGCTGGTACAATTGCGGTAACGCCAACGAAACGCCGCCCGATATTCAACCCGGCACCTTCTCCGTCACCAAAGCCCCCAGCCACGGCGAAACCTACGTGGGCCTCGTCGTTCGCGACAACGATACCTGGGAAGGCATCGCCCAGCGCCTCAGCCGCCCGCTCGAAGCCAACAAATGCTACGAATGGAACCTCGATGTGTGCCGCGCCGAATTGTACCTGAGTTTCAGCCGCACCACCGGCGAACAGGTCAACTACGTGACGCCCGCCAAACTCCGCATCTGGGGCGGCATGGGCTACTGCGACAAACGCGAACTGCTCTACGAAACGGCCCTGATCACCAACAACCGCTGGATTACCACTACGATGCGCCTCCAGCCCAAAACGGAAGGACTGTCGTTCATTTTCGTAGAGGCGTATTTCAAAACGCCTACGCCCTTCCCCTACAACGGCAACATCCTGATCGACAACGCCTCGCCCATCCGCGAAGTGCCCTGCGCCCAGAAACCGCCCGTGGCGGCACTGCCGACCAATCCGCCCAAAACGGTGCCGCGCCAACCTACGCCGGGTCCGGTGAAAACCACCCCGACCACCCCGAAACCGCGCACCGACACCACCACCAAGTCGCCCGCCGCCCCGGTCGTAGTTACCAACAAGATGGACCGCAAGAACCTCAAAAAAGGCTCCATCATCCGGCTCAACAACATCTACTTCGACGCCGATAAATACGACATCACCGACCGCAGCCTGCCGGCCCTGGAGGAGATCTACAACTTCCTCTCCAACAACCCCGACGTGTCGGTCGAAATCGGCGGCCATACCAATAGCCGCCCAACCGAAGATTTTGCCAATACCCTCTCCACCAGCCGCGCCAAAGCCGTGGCCGACTGGCTCGTTGGAAAAGGCATCGCGGCCAACCGCGTGCAGTTCAAGGGGTATGGCAAAAAATACCCCATCGAGTCGAACTACACCGAGGAGGGGCGTATGAAAAACCAGCGCGTTGAGATCAAAATATTGAGTATCAACGGGTAGGGCGTCCGGACGCTTTACAAAAAGAGGTCGTCGCACTCGGTATGTGCGACGACCTCTTTTGTTTTTATTCAAAAAGCCTACTCAACTCACAAACGATGCACGTACGCCACGCCCAACATAACAGAACGCACACTCGCATCCACATTGTCGTGGGTCGTAAAATCTTCCAGACCCTGCTGCATGCGACCCTCTACCCGCAAGCGGCTGGCGGCGTCCAGGGTAAACTCGTAGCCCAGCCCCCAGTCGAACGAAGCCAAATTGCGCCGGTAAAAACCCTCTTTTAGATCGACGACCGAAGTCGAACACTTTCTTTCGCCATTTTCAGTCACACAGCCCTTTACCCGCGCCCTGCCGAGGTACCCTGCCGTGGCGCCGCCCATGAGGTACAACGATCGCAGTTTTTTTACCGGAAAAACTTCGACCAGCAAACTGGCCTCCCAATACTGATACCGTTCGCGGTACACGCCGGTGCTCGTCATATCGGTAAATTCGAGGTCGTCGATTTTGTTCGACTTCATCTGGGTGGCGAGTTCGGCCCGGAGGCCTATCCAGGGGGCAAATTTGATGCCGCCCAGGGCGCCGAATCGCCAACCCAGAGCCGGCTGGTAATCGATATCCGTGTCGAGCGAGCGGATATGCCATTCCCAAAAGGAGAGGTTGGCGGCGCCCGAAAGGCCGAAATATCCTTGTGAAAAAACGGGGGTGAATCCGAAGAGGAACAAAAGCGGGAACAGGTGTTTCATTGTGACCAATATTTTGAATGAATGGAATTTGTAACAGCGGCCAAAATACGCAGGAGATCGGCTGTCGGGCTCAAATTGTACTGGAGATGGGACCCGACAGCCGTATAGTTTGCTCAATTTAATTTAACGGCCTTTGCCGAACGCCATGCATCATCGCCTTGTCGCCACTGAAGCCAATAAACCCCGGCCGGCCAGGAAGCCGAAGGGAGGTCCAAAGTTTCTTGCCCGTTTAGGTCAAAAACACCCATTT
Source organism: Saprospiraceae bacterium (assembly GCA_016787345.1). Lineage (GTDB taxonomy): Bacteria > Bacteroidota > Bacteroidia > Chitinophagales > Saprospiraceae > M3007. The sequence continues at coordinate 46,430 of JAEUUU010000133.1, forward strand.
GCCTGCCCAGGCCGTCGAAAATACGCAATTCGGCGGCCGTATCGGGCAAATCGATGTGCAAATTGGCGCTGAAAGGATTGGGGAATATTTTCCAGTCCGCAGGTTCCTCCGGCGCGCCGGCGTCCAGGGCTTCCGCGACAAAATCATACACCACCGTGCTGTCGGGGTAGTACACGAAAAACTTGTCATTCAGGCCCTCCTGATGGTCGAGTCGAGCCTGTCGGGCGCCCGGGAAATTGTACAGCAACGTACCGTCGGCGCGAAACACAGCGACGCTCGTCGTTCCCGGCGACGAAAGGTAACTGAACCAGAATTCCAGTTGGCCGCTTGCCGAAAAGCGCTGGCGCGTTACGCCTTCGTACCAGAAATTGGTGTATCCGGAGGGCGCCTCGAAGGCCTGAATCAACTGAAAATCTGCATTATAACACAACAGCGTGCTGTCGGTATACACCGCCTGGCTGAGCCAAACCTCTTCGTTCTGCCCAATCAGCCAGCGGCTTGCCTGCCCGGGCACCGCGCCCAGTATGTTGAGGGTTTGGGGGGCGCGCAGTTGGGTTTCGAGGGTGTTGGGGGCGGTGTAATGCACCACGGTGAGGTAGTCGGGCCGGCCCGGCAGGGTATTGATCACGGCATAAAAACAGGGCATTTCGAAAAGGCTTTGCCCGTCTTCGCGAAGGATGCGGCAACGGCGCTGGTTCAGGCCCTCGGACTCCCAACTAAGGCCGAAGAATTCGTACAGGCTGTCGGCGTTGAAATAAGTTTGGGAGACATGATCGAGATACTGGAATTGCGGCAGGGGCAGGTTGACGGTGTGGAGCAGGTTGTGGCTGGCGTCGAAAAAATGAAAACCGCTGAAGCCGCCGTAGGCTTTGTGCGCTACGTATCGCTCGCCGCCGTATTCAAACCAGCGTCTTCTTACGACCTGCTGGTACCCGTAATCGTGCTCCATTGCCATGCCGGGCAGCCCCCAGATGGTCGAGCCGGTCAGCAGTTTAAGCGGCTGGCCGGGCAATTCCAGCCATTTGCCGGCGCCCGGCAGGTTGATCGGGGCACTGTTTTCGTCTTCGAGCCGCGCGCCGAAAACATCTTCCCCGTCGGCAGCCCAGCCGTAGATCACGTCGAGGTCGGGGTCCGAATCGAGCCGGTTTTCCGACAACAAATGATACCCGCAACTGATGTACGAGTTGCCGGCATCGGTCAGGTATTTGTTTTTATAAAAACTGTGGTCGCCGTGAAACAGGGTCACCCGGCAGGAATCGTCGAGTACGTACGTTTCGCCGGCCGCATCGAGTATGATTCGGCTGAGCGACGGTGAGGGATAGCGGTGCTCCCGTTGCAACTGGGCGTAGGCGTTGGGAATGGAACAAAGAACAATCGCGAGAAGAAAGAAGGATCTGGACATTGTGAATGAGGTATGAGAAGGTGAACGAATCGTTTTTTCATTGATTCATCAAAATAGCAAAGCGTTGTATAGCCCGGTCGGGACGCCTGGCATTTGCCATTCGATGACAAAATAAAGCGCTTTGCTCCGCCAATTCGTCACGACGGTTGCGTATTTGTTGTAAAAATGACCTTTTTAATCAATATTTACTGTCAATTTTACAGCCACAGCCCTCCGATTTGGGGTTGGTCAAAAATTTGCCGGCCAGTCGGTATTCACAAGATCCCGATATTCCTCCCCTAAAAAAGAACTGATTTACGACGCATGACGTACGATAATTTCACTGTTAAAGCCCAGGAGGCCATCCTCCAGGCGCAACAAATCGCCGCCGGTTACGAACAACAAAACGTCGACACGGCGCACCTGCTCAAAGGCTTGCTGGCCGTCGACGACAGCATCACCGACTTCCTGTTGAAAAAAGCGGGCGTTAACATGTCCCGTTTTGAACAAGACCTCGATAAACTGGTCTGGGAGACGCCCCGTGTGCAGGGCTCCGACAAGCAGTACCTCACCAACGAGGCCAACAAGGCAGTCTCCGCCGCCAAAAGTCTGTTGAAAGAATTCGGCGACGAATATATTTCCATCGAACTCATGGTGCTCGGTATCGCCAAAGGCGCCGACAAAACCGCCCGCCTGCTGCGCGAAAACGGCGCCACCTTTGAAGTGCTCAGCGCTGCCGTCAAAGAGCTGCGCAAAGGCCGCAAAGTGACCGAACAAAGCGCCGAAATGGTGTTCAATGCCTTGCAGAAATATGCGGTCAACCTCACCGAAATGGCAGAAAGCGGCAAACTCGACCCCGTGATCGGCCGCGACGAGGAGATTCGCCGCGTACTCCACATTCTGAGCCGCCGCAAAAAAAACAACCCGGTCATCATCGGCGATCCCGGCGTCGGCAAAACGGCCATCGTGGAGGGCATCGCCTGGCGTATCATTCGCCACGACGTGCCCGAAAATCTGCAATCCAAAAAGATTTTTTCGCTCGACATGTCGGCCCTCATTGCCGGCGCCAAGTACAAGGGCGAATTTGAAGAACGCCTCAAAGCAGTCATCAAGGAAGTCGTCGACTCCAACGAACAGGTCATCCTGTTTATCGACGAAATCCACACCCTCGTTGGCGCAGGCGGCGGCCAGGGCGCGATGGATGCCGCCAATATCCTCAAACCGGCCCTCGCCCGCGGCGAATTGCGCACCATCGGCGCCACGACACTCGACGAATACCAGAAGTACTTCGAATCCGACAAAGCCCTCGAACGCCGCTTCCAGTCGGTATACGTCGACGAACCCAGTCTCGAAGACACCATCTCCATTCTGCGCGGCATCCGCGAGAAGTACGAGAACTACCACAAAGTGCAAATCCTCGACGAGGCCGTGATCGCCGCCGCCGAACTCTCGCACCGCTACATCACCGAACGCAAACTGCCCGACAAGGCCATCGACCTGATCGACGAAGCTGCCGCCAAATTGCGCCTCGAACTGGATTCGGTGCCCGAAGAGATCGACGAACTCGACCGCAAACTGCGCCAGCTTGAAATCGAGCGCGAAGCCATCAAACGCGAAAACGACGAGCGCAAACTCACGGCCATGAACAAGCAGATTGAGGACCTGCGCGAAAAACTCGACGGCCTGCGCACCAAGTGGCAATCCGAAAAAGAAGTGGTCGAATCCATCCAGACGGCCAAGCAAAAACTCGAAGAACTCCAGATCCGCTATCAGCGCGCCGAACGCGAAGGCAACCTCGAGGAAGCTTCGAAAATCAAATTCGACGACATCCCCAAGCAGGAAGCTTTTCTTAAAGTTGCCGAAGAAAAACTCGCCGGACTGGCGCCCGAAAACCGCATGACCACCCAGACGGTCACCTCCAACGACGTTGCCGACGTGGTGGCGCGCTGGACGGGCATTCCGGTTTCCAAAATGATGCAGTCGGAACGCGAGCGCCTGCTGCACCTCGAAGCCGAGTTGCACAAACGCGTCATCGGTCAAAACGAAGCCGTCGAAGCCGTATCGGACGCCATCCGACGCAACCGCGCGGGCCTGAGCGACCCCGACAAGCCCATCGGCTCCTTTATCTTCTGCGGCCCCACCGGCGTAGGCAAAACCGAACTGGCCAAAGCCCTCGCCGAGGTGTTGTTCGACGATGAAAAAGCCATCACCCGCATCGACATGTCGGAATATCAGGAGCGCCATGCCGTGAGCCGGCTCGTGGGCGCACCGCCCGGCTACGTGGGCTACGACGAAGGCGGCCAGCTGACCGAAGCCGTCCGCCGGCGCCCATACTCCATCGTGCTGCTCGATGAGATCGAAAAGGCGCACCCCGACGTGTTCAATATACTGCTCCAGGTGCTCGACGACGGTCGCCTGACCGACAACAAAGGACGCACCGCCAATTTTAAAAACACGATCATTATCATGACCTCCAATCTGGCTTCCGACAAGATTATGGAGGCTTTCGAGGACTTCGACAGCATACCCGAAAAGCGTCAGCATGAGGTGTTTGAGACGGCCAAATCGGACGTTATGGACGCCCTCAAACAAAACCTGCGGCCCGAGTTTCTCAACCGCATCGACGAGGTGATCGTGTTCCACCCGCTGCAAAAAGATCAGGTGGGCCTCATTCTCGACATACTCCTGAAAGACATTCGGGAAATGCTCGAACGCCAGGAACTCTCCCTCGAGGTCAGCAAACCGGCGGCCAAACTGCTCGTCGAGCATGGCTTCGATCCACAATTCGGCGCCCGCCCGCTCAAACGCACCTTGCAGCGCGAACTGGTCAATGAACTGGCCAAGCACGTACTGGCCGGCGATTACGTCAAGGGCGATACCGTGCTGATCGACGTCGACGCGGCGGGGCTGGTCTTCGGCCGGAAGATGATGATGAACGGGAAAGAGGTGGTGACGAAATCGCTGTAGCGCCGACCTCCAGGTCGGCGAGTCTGAGAGCAGCAGTGCCCCGCGATTACCAGCCAAAACTCCGATCCGTGGGATGATTGCCGGCTTATCCGAAGAGATATTGCATGGAGCAATATAGCTTAATCGCGGAACATTACTGCTCGTAGACTCGCCGCAGTAGCGCCGACCTCCAGGTCGGCGAGTCTGAGCGCAGCAGTGCCCCGCGATTATCAGCCAAAGCCGCGATCCGTGGGATGACTGCCGGCTTATCCGAAGAGATATTGCATGGAGCAATATAGTTTAATCGCGGTGCATTACTGCTCGCAGACTCGCCGCTGTAGCGCCGACCTCCAGGTCGGCGAGTCACGTAGCAGCAGTGCCCCGCGATTATCAGCCAAAGCTCCAATCCGTGGGATAATTGCTGGCTTATCCGAAGAGATATTGCATGGAGCAATATAGCTTAATCGCGGTGCATTACTGCTCTCAACAGCGCCGACCTGGAGGTCGGCGCTACAGATCGGCGCTACTGCGCAAAAACCGTATACGGCCAATCCTCCCACCGCTCCACCAATTTTGCCTTGACCGGATTGTTCAAAATATACCGAACAATCCGGTCAAATTCTTCCGCGTTTCTCACCCAGTGGTCATACGTTTCTTTCTGCCAGAAATGCCCGGTTCTCCGCAGTAAGCGGTTACATTGTTTTCCGGTAAATGCCTTGTGCACTTGTAATATTTTGGACAAGGAGGAGCCGCCTTCCCTGTGTTGTAATAAAACATGTACATGATTGGGCATAATGCATAGTGCATGAATTTGCACGCCATAAGTTTCCAGATGCGACCAGGAATTGATCACTTCATGAGCAATTTCGGGCTGTTTCAACCAGTAAGGACCGTTTGGGTTTTGGTCGAGGTGTTCGTCGTAATGGACAAAAAAACGACGTTGCAAAGCGTAAGTTGCCTGATCGAGTGTTTGTCCGGAAAGCCGGCTCCTGAGCTGCAAGGTTTCGGAAGCAAAGTTCCTTTGCAACTCAAAAAGTTTGGATTGAGGTATTGACCCGTATAATCGATACGTAAGAAAAAAAGCAGCGCCGGGCGGGTGCCAGTGCGGCAAATTGCGTTCGTAATAGATTTTTTGCATAGCGGCCTGGATTGTGTTTTTGTTCAAAATTGGCGGGCTATGTCGAAAAATGAATGGAATGGAGCCGGCAGAAGGAAAATAAATATCAATACTGTAGCCCTGTAGCGCCGACCTCCAGGTCGGCGAGTCTGAGAGCAGCAGCGCCCCGCGATTACCAGCCAAAACTCCGATCCGTGGGATGATTGCCGGCTTATCCGAAGAGATATTGCATGGAGCAATATAGCTTTATCGCGGGGCATTACTGCTCTCAACAGCGCCGACCTGGAGGTCGGCGCTACAGGTCGGCGAGTCTACGAGCAGAAGCGCCCCGCGATTACCAGCCAAAACTCCGATCCGTGGGATGATTGCCGGCTTATCCGAAGAGATATTGCATGGAGCAATATAGCTTAATCGCGGGGCATTACTGCTCTCAACAGCGCCGACCTGGAGGTCGGCGCTACAGGCGGCGCTACAAGGCGCTGCGGCAAAAAATAAACGCAGCTATTGTTTGCCGGCAGAAAATCCCTACCTTTGCGGCCTCTTTTTTTAAAAAAGTTCTTTAAAATTTTACAAAGTATTGTAAATGAGACATTATGAAGTCACCTTCATCGTAGATCCAGTGCTGTCGGGCGATGAAGTAAAATCGACAGCGGATCACGTCCAGAAAGAGTTGAAAAACTTCGGCGCCACTATCGTGGCTGTGGACGAGATGGGCCTCCGTCAATTGGCCTACTCCATCAACAAACGCTCCTCGGGCGTTTATTACAACATCGAGTTCGGGTGCGACGGCGCCAACTGGCTGGCCAAATTCGAACTCAACATGAAGCGCGACGAACGCGTTCTCCGCTTCCTTACCGTCAAACTCGACAAGTACGGCGTCAAGTACAACGACGACAAGCGCAACGGCCGCATCGGTTCCAAAAAGAAGGTTACCGAAGCGCCTGCCGCAGCGCCCGCCGCCGAAGAAACGGTTGTACCCGCTCCCGAAGTCATCGACCTCGACGCAAACTAAGGCCGCCGGCACAGCCCTGGCTTTGCCGCAGACCCGCACCCTCATTCTTTAACATTCAATTCTTCAACATATCATGGCAGCTTCAAGAGAAGACGTCAAATTTCTCAGCAATCCGAAGATCGGCCTGCGTCGCAAAAAATACTGCCGCTTCCGCAAATTCGGCATCAAATACATCGACTATAAAGACGCTGATTTCCTCCTCCAGTTCATCAACGAGCAAGGTAAACTGCTGCCCCGCCGTATCACCGGCAACAGCCTGAAATACCAGCGCCGCGTGTCGACAGCCGTTAAGCGCGCCCGTCACCTGGCTATCCTGCCCTTCGTGGCCGACTTGATGAAATAATTCTTTCACCACTTTCAACTTTTACCGAGATGGAAATCATTCTCCTCGATCATATTGAAAAGGTAGGCGCCAAACACGACGTCGTCAAAGTTAAAGACGGATACGGCCGCAACTACCTCATCCCCCAGGGGCTGGCGCTCGTTGCCAACAAAGCCAACATGGCCAAACTGGAAGGTATGAAAAAACAGGCTGCCAAAAAAGAGGCTGCCATGCTCAGCACTTACCAGGCTTACGCCGCCAAACTGGCCGGCACTTCGCTCAAAATCGCCGCCAAAGCCGGCGAAAGCGGCCGTCTCTTCGGCTCGGTCAGCGCCCAAAACCTGATCGCCGCAATCAAAGAACAACACGATATCGATGTGGAAAAACGCATCGTCGAAATGCCCGAAGAAGTAAAGGAACTGGGCTCCTACACCGCCCACATCAAGTTCCATTCCGAGGTGATCGCCCCGGTCAACTTCGAAGTAGTCGCCGAAGAAGCCTGATACCAGGCCGACAAATAAACGCAAACGAAAAGCAAAACCCGCCCACCGGCAGGTTTTGCTTTTTTATTTTTGTGGCATGACAAATACCATCATTCGCCGGGTCATCCTGCTGGGGGCTTTTTCTATCCTCAGCCTGATCACCGTGCAGACTTATTGGGTTATGCGCACCTGGGACTTGCAGGAACGGGAGTTTCACCGCAAGGTCAACCAGGCGCTGCTGGATGCCGCCAACGACCTGGCTGTCAAAGGTCAGTTCGAATTGAAATCCACCAACCTGATCGATCAGGTCAATTCCAACTACTACGTCGTCAATATCGAAAACCCTTTCCGCGACGACGACCTGCAGTTCTACCTCCAGCAGGCTTTTGAAAAACAAGGCATGCGCGAAGATTTTCAATACGGGATTTTCGACTGCTCCAGCAACCAGATGGTAAGCGGACAAGTGGTCAAATACAGCACCCCTTCGGCCGTAGGCCGTATCGAACCCGCCGCCGAACCCCTTTCAGCACACCACAACAGCGAAGAATTTATCTATTACTTCGGCGTGCGTTTCCCCGGAAAAAACGCCCACCTGCTCAGCAATATGTGGATCGTTGTGGTCTTTACCGCCCTGATGCTGATTACCATCGCGTTCTTTATCTACGCCATGTTCGTCATCCTGCGGCAAAAACAACTCTCCGAACTCCAGCGGGATTTTATCAACAACATGACCCACGAGTTCAAAACCCCGATCTCAACCATCAATATCTCTACCGACGTATTCCTGAAAAATGAAAAAATTCGGGAAGACGCGCGCCTCAGTCGCTACGCCGGTATCCTCAAAGAGCAGGTCATGCGCCTCAACAATCAGGTGGAAAAAGTGCTGCAACTGGCCAAAGTCGAGCGCGATAACATCGAACTGCACTATGAAGAACTCGAACTGACCGAATTCGTACGCGATATGCTGCCCTCTCTCGAACTGAAAGTTCACGAACGCGAAGACGGCCAACTACACCTCGATTTGCCCGAAACGCCCGTACGCATCAGCGCCGACAAACTGCACCTGACCAACATTCTCCACAACCTGGTCGACAACGCCGTGAAATACACCCGCGGCACACCCGATATCCGCATCGGCATCCGGAAAACGGGCAATGAAGCCGTCCTCAGCGTACAGGACAGCGGCATCGGTATACCCAAAGAACACCAGCGCCGGGTGTTCGACAAGTTTCACCGCGTACCCACGGGCAATGTGCACAACGTCAAAGGTTTCGGACTGGGCCTTTTTTACGTCAAAAAAATGAGCAAGGAGCACGGCTGGAAAATCCAGATCGACAGCGAACCGGGAAAAGGCACCCGCATCGAAATACACATGCCCGCCGCCTGAGCCCGCCATGCAGACCGTCTTCTCGCTCCCCGACTACTCCGTTTGCTGCGGTAGCCTGCGCGACCATTTCCCTGGCTGGCTCCGCGAACGCCGTTATTCAAAAATCCTGATCCTTGCCGATTCGAATACCCGCCGCTTCTGCCTTCCTGTTTTGCTGTCGCAAACCGGTCTGCCGGCCGATACGCCGGTCGTCGAAATCCCCGCGGGTGAAGCTTTTAAAACACTGGCGACCTGCGAAGGGGTCTGGCAACAACTGCTCGAACACCGGCTCGACCGCCAGGCCCTTATCATCAATCTGGGCGGCGGGGTAGTGGGCGACCTGGGCGGATTTTGCGCCGCTACGTTCAAACGTGGCGTGGATTTTATTCAGGTTCCGACTACCCTGCTTTCCATGACCGATGCAGCGATCGGCGGCAAACTGGGCATTGATTTTCAAGGCATTAAAAATGCCGTCGGGGTGTTTCACTATCCTGCCGCCGTTTTCGTCGACCCGGCTTTCCTGAACACGCTGCCCGAGCGCGAACTGCGCAGCGGCTTTGCCGAAGTCATCAAACACGCCCTGATCGGCGACCCGGAACTTTGGCAAAAAATCGGCCGCCTAAACGCGCTTTCACCCGCCGCCTGCGCCGAACTGCTGCCCGCCTCCATCGCCGTCAAAGTGCGCATCGTAAGCGAAGACCCGCTCGAAAAAGGCCTGCGCGCCCTGCTCAACTTCGGCCACACCATCGGTCATGCCCTGGAAAGCTACTGGCTCGACAGCCCCGACCCGCTTACGCATGGGGAAGCTGTGGCAATGGGGATGATCCTCGAAACCCGCCACGCCTGGGGCGACCAGCCCCTTACCCGCGAAATCGAAACGGTAATTCGCCGTTTTTTCCCGGCTCGGCCCATACCCGATGGGGCGCAGGCAGACCTTTGGCAACTGATGCAGCACGACAAAAAAAATGCAGCCGGGGTCGTCCGAATGGCCCTTCCTGTGCCCGGTCAGCCATTTCAGTTGGATATCTGTGAAGTGAGGCACTGGCCATAAGCGCCTGCGCGCCTATTTCCGGATGGTAAACACCCTCGACAAATTGAACCCGAAGCGTACGCCCGACTGCATTTTGCCATTACCGTCTTTGGAGAACCACTTTTCGTCGGTCTGCGTAATCAGGCCTTTGTATGCCATGTCGGCCGCATTGGTAAAGTGAAGCTGGAACACATGGCCGCCGGTTTCGATGTCGAAACCGATGGCCAGCGGGTGGGTGTACGACTGGCTCAACTGACCCTCCGGAACGTAGTAGTATTCGGCATTCAGGGTGACCCGCCGGGTGAGTTTGATCCGCCCGCCGATACCAAGTGCATACACGTCGTTGCGGTCGGCGCGGGAGGGCACGAGATTGAGGTGTACCAGCGTGGGCGACAGTTGCAGCGTCAGTCGATCATTGAATTTTCGGGCAATGAGCACCTGATGGGTAAAAAACAGGCGGGAGGTAAACAGATTGGTCCGGTTGGGATCGGTGAATTCGATGGTTTTGACCTGAATATCCGTATAATAAGAAAGCGAAACGGGCATCCGTTTTTTCCCGGTCGATTGCCGGAGCAGGCGGTACTTCAGGTACCCGTCGAAGAGTTTTTCCCGGCTGTTGCGCCCGATGCCGACTGCCAGGCGGTCGGTAATGCCATAGTCCAATCCTATGCGTACCGAGGCGCCATCGAGGCCGAACAGGTCGTACAGGCCGCGCCTGGCCGGTGAAAAACGGTGCGCGATCCTGAAATCGAGCACACCTTTGGGCGTATTCTCGATCGAATGTCCGTTGACGATACGCGAGGTTTTGAAACTGGCCTGCACCAGATCGGTCGTCGGTTCGCCACCCAGTTGCGCCAACAAATCGGCCCCGTCGTCCTGTGCGCTGAGGCAGAACGGGAGGCAGCACAACAAAAACGCTGCTAAGAGTTTCATGAGGTCAGGCGTCGGTCGTTATTTGATTTCAACGCAGCGGGAAATCTGCACATCGAAGCTGAATCCGGAACAAAGTCCTTTGAGCGTGATTTTTTCTCCTGCTTCGAACGTCGTGCGCGGGTGCTTGGCAAATTTGTCGAGTTCGCACGATACCCCGAAATCGCTGCCCGTATCGAACTGCACTTTCGTGGTGCCCTCGGCGTCGGTTTCCGCCGATTTGACCGTACCGCTCACGGCGATCATTTTGTCGAGATACTTGGCGGTGGCGGCCGTTTCGTCGGTATTGAATTCATTGAACAATTGTGTGGCATCGAGTGCAACATCGGTTTTCGAAGCAGCAATATCCTGGTGGGGTTTGTTCCACAGATAGTACCCGATTCCGCCGCCGACGAGTGCGAGTGCCAGAAGGCCCAAAATGACTTTTTTCAACATGACAGATTTTGGTTATTAAGTTGATAATGAATGTTTTTGGTCAATTTTCCGGAGCGCCGGCTTTGATCCAGGTGTCGATTCGCTGCAAGGTGCAATCGTCCAGCTTCGGGCCGTTTTGCGGCATCCAGCTGGTGCTTCGGTTGAGTGCTGCCCAGAGGCGTCCGTCGAGTGCCGCGGTTTTGACGTTGATGTACTGGTTAAAATCAAGATTGCCGGTTGGTTGTGCGCCGCTGTGGCAGCCGGGGGTACACTGATTTTGTAATAAAGGCTGGATAAAATTGCCATATCGCACGCTGCTGGTATCGCAGTCTCCGTACAAATCCTCTTCATTGTCGTAATAACACGAGGACGGCAGCCCGAGCATTCCCAGTACAGCGGAGAAGAATATCGCCCGCAACAACAAAGTTTTTGTCATCTCCTGTTTTTTACGCAAAGATGCTCAATTCTGCGGTGCGCCGGCATCCACCCAGGCCTTGATCTTGTCGAGGCTGCAGGGGTCGAGTTTGGCGCCTCCGTTGGGCATCCAGTTGGTGGTTCGGGTGACGGCGGCATAGAGTTTTCCGTTCAGTCCCAGGGTTTTTACCTGATTGTAGTTGGCCAGAACGATACCGCCCTGCGCCGAGGCTGTGCTGTGGCAGCCCTGGCATTTGGCCTGAACGAGCGGCTGGATAAAACCGACGTACGACACGCCGGCGGTTTCACAACC
>JAEUUU010000141.1 GCA_016787345.1 Saprospiraceae bacterium
AACTGCTGTTGGCCGTGATCGTGATGATATCGCTTTCGTTGCGGTTGACGCTGTTGTACACCGAGTTGATGTTGGCGTGCATGCCGCTCCAAAGGTTGTTGTAGATATTGGAGAAACGGCCGTTTTGCGCCAGGTAGGAAGAGATCAACTCAGGATTGGCGAAGGCATTGTAAGCAGCCAGACCCGGGTTGATATTGCCGGCCTGGTAGCCCTGGAATTGTTCACCGTAGTCGATGTGTACAAACTCGTCATTAACAATGCCGATCGTCGGGACGTAATTGAAATCAAACAGACCGATATAGCCGTAGTTGAAATAGTTTTCACCATGGCGCATGTCGGACGTGCGACCCTGGCCGCGTTCGAAGCCGAACTGAAGCTGGTAGCTGGCATTGGAGATCGACACCCGGTTGGCGGAAGAAGAACCGCCGTCGCTGCTGCCAAGACGGTGGCGGAAACGGAAGATACCGCGGTAGCGTTCGCCGTACGACGTGGGGTTGTTCTGGGCGTTGACGAGCAGCCAGTTGTTGTCCGACCAGCCGCCGTTGCCGGTGGGCGTGAAGCGGTCCTGCGTGTTGGCGTAGGTACCGGTGAGGCTGATGTCGATGTTGCTCGAAAGGCGGAAGTCCAGCTTGCTGGTAATGTCGACGCGTTGGTTGTTTTCGTTCGGGTTGTACTTGTACACGTCGACACTGTCGAGGGTGATCGACTCGCCCGTAGCGACGATATTGCCATTGACCCGTTCCAGCGGATTGGCCGAGATACGGTCCAGCACTTCGTCTTTGGCACGGTGTACCGAGAAGGCAGGCGGGTCGTCGTCGCGTTGGTTGAGGTACTGGCCCGACAGACGGAACCCGATCAGGGTTTCGCCCTTGGTGCCGTCGGCGTTGCGTTTGCGGAGTAGCGGACCGCTGACGTTGGCCGTACCGAGCAGCCAGCCGTAAGGATCGAGCCCGTAGGAGTTCTCGATTTCAAACGCGCCGCTGTACTTGCTGGCCGGGCCTTTGGTCACCACGGCGATTACACCGCCGGTCACGTCGCCGTATTCAGCGCCGAGGCCCCCGGTGATGACCTGGAGCTGCTCGATGTCCTGAACAGGCGGCGGGCTACCTGCCACACGGATACCGTCGAGGTAGTAGTTGGTGGCATTGGAACGCGAACCCTTGATGTTGATGGCCCCACCGTCGATGGAGGTGGTACCGGCCGTGGTGGCCACGATGGCGTTGACGCTACGGGTAGGCAGGTTTTTAATCTGCTCCGAGGTCAGTGTCTGACCACCCGAGGTTTTGTCCTGCTCGATCAGCGGGACTTTGTACGCCGTGATGACCGCCTCCGTCAGCACCGTGCCTTCCGACATGGTGGTGTTCAGGAAGTTCAGCTGGCCGGTGAGTACCTGCACGCCGGAAACCCGGGCGGTTTGATAACCCGTGTAGGTAAACTCTACGTCGTAGGTACCCGGGTCGATTTGTACACGAAACTCGCCATTGTAGTCCGTGACCTGGCCGCGCACGAGATCCGTGCCTTTCAGGATTTTGATCGATGCTCCGATCAGGGCCTCGCCTTTGTCGTCGGTCACTTTGCCGGTCAGAACGGTATTCTGGGCAAGTGCGACTCCGGCGCAGCCGATTAGCATCGCGAAAGTGAGAAGTAGAGAACGTACCATAGAACAGAGGTAAAGTTTCAGTTGTAGCGTAAAATCGTTCAAAATGGTTGAGCAACAAACTTGGCATGCGCAATCAGCAAGTGGATCTTTTTCCGCCTCCTAATTGCATAAGAGGGTGCAATGTTAACAAACCGTTTAGGAAGCAAACCCGGAAATTTCCCAAAACCTTGCGAAAAAGCCTGTTAACCTTGTTTTTCCGCGCTTTCTGCCAGTATTGTCGAAATTTTTTGTAATAATATTTCCGCCAAACGGCGTTTCGATTCGTGCGTCCACCCTGCCACATGCGGACTAAGTATCACTTGATCGAGCGCGTAAAGCCGTTGATAAAGCGCTTTTTCTTCCCCGGAAAACGTGTTTGTCTTTTCATTTTCAAACACGTCCAGACAAGCCCCGCCAACACGTCCGTCTTCCAGCGCCTCCACCAGAGCCGCCGTGTCGACACAGGCCCCCCGGGAGGTGTTGATCAGGATGAATCCCCGGCGGCTGGCGTCGATAAATTCGCGGTCGACAAGATGCCTGGTCTCGGTGGTCAGCGGAAGGTGCAGACTGACAACGTCGGCCTTTTGTTTGATTTCCTCCGGTGTGCTCTCTTGCACCCAGGGTAAACCGGCCGTGTAGTCGGTCTTATATTTATCGTATGCCAGCACGGTCATTTCCATGCCGGCGAGTTTTTTGGCAAACTGGCTGCCGGTGTGTCCGAAGCCGATGATACCGATCGTGCGGCCTGCCAGCTCGAAGCCCCGGTTGGCTTCGCGCCGCCAGTTCATGGCGCGCACTTCGCGGTCGGCAGGAACCAGGTTGTTGGCCAGCGCCAGCAACATGCCGAGCGCCTGTTCGGCCACCGCATTGCGATTGCCTTCCGGGCTGCTCAGTACAGCAACGCCGCGAGCGGCAGCCTCGGCACGGTCAACGATCTCCATACCCGATCCCAGGCGACCGACAAAACGCAGTTTCGGGGCAGCCGCGAGAAAATCGCGGTCGACCACGATCTTGCTGTTGATGATCAGCCCGTCGTATTGACCAATACATTCACGGGTCGCTTGCGGGGTGATGTCGGGCTGGTCGTCGCAGACGAAACCCAGGCGTTCAAGTCCTTCTTTCAAAATCGGATGGCAATCATCCGTGATCAGCACTCTTTTCATGCTAACAAGTGGTCGAAAATAGTGGTCTGTTGAGATACCGGAGCGGAGGAATGAGCAGACGGCAGCCGGTAGCAGGTGAATACACCCCTTGGGTTCGTGAATCACTGACCGGGAAGTTGGCTTTTCGCGCTGCGCTGCTGACCTTTGCGGGTGTATTTATTCAACAAAAAATCACGCGCCGCTCGCCAAGCCGCGCAAAGATATTGTACCGTAAAAATGAAACTTAGCTTTTTTTTGATGTCGGCAGCCCTGCTTTTTACGGCCTGCCAATCTGCCCAACCCGTTGAAAAACACAGTTTTCACTGCTATGTCCGCTACATCGAAGACCAGGCTCAGTTGCGGGCCGAAGCGACCCTGCTCGACGCCGATTCCGCCGCGGTTGAGCCGCCGGGCGGGCTCCGGTTTCAGGGGCAGGTAATGAGCAAACCTCCCGTTGCCGGCGCCGGATACCGCTACCAGCAAAACGGCGCGGCTGGCGACAAAGCCCTTTTTGGATGGACCAATTCGGCCGGCCGCCAACACGAGTTTGCCCTCCCCATGCTACCCGTACAGGATTTCGGGTTTGGCCCGCCGCCCCTTTTCCACAACCGGCCCGACACGCTTCGATGGCAGGGCGAGCCGCTTACGCCCGGCGAAACCCTCGTGCTGATGTGGGAAAACAAGGAAACCAATCAGACCAAACCGATGGAGATTTACAGCTCGTCTGTGCAGAAAGAGATCGTTTTCCCCGCCGCCAAGATGGCCGAACTTACCCCCGGCGACTGGTCGCTCTACCTGGTGCGCCGCAAAATGGTCAAAGGTGACGCCACGGGCGTGCCGGCCACGGGCATCGTGGAGTATTATACCCGGTCGCAAACCTTTGTGGTGAAATAGGCGTGTAGCCAACCCGATTGGCAGGTCGTGAGTTTTCCCGTATTTTTGCCTGCTAATTGTTGACAAAAATTTTGATTCAAATAATTTTCATGAAGAAACTACTCTTTTTTCTCCTTCTGATACCAGCCGCGCTGCTGGCGCAAAAGCCGGTCAAAGCGGCAGGAGCCGGCAAAGACCAGGGACCCGTCACACTGACCTGCAAAATCGTCGGCCAACCCCTGAATACCGACAGCATGACCCTTTATGAATACGCCGGACTGGCCATGCGAACCGTACAACGCGCCGGGCGCCGGGCCGACAGCTCTTTCGTATTTACCCTGCCGCGCGGCAAAGCCCGTATTTATGGCGTTGGTTTTTCGGAAAACGGCGCTGCCCGCGTCATTCTCGGGGAAGAACCGGAAGTCACCCTCTGGGCCAACGCTTCCTATATGGACAAAGCCCGCACCGTCAACTCGCCGGCCAACCGCGCTTACGAAAACATGCGCAAACGCGTGGAAACGCTGAAACTGGAAGGTGAAACGCATCGACTGGCTTACCAGCAAGCCCAGTCCGAAAACAACAATCAACTCCGCAACTCCGTGCAAGCCCGCATCATGCAGCACGGAAAAGCCAAACAAACTTACCTGGATTCGCTGCGCAAATCCAGCCCCATGCTCTGGCATTCGGCCTCCCTGATGCTCACGCCGGACGTAGAAGCGGATAAAAACGCCGATGCCTATGGCGGCAATCAGGGCAAGTTTCTCGCCAAAGAATACTTCCGCTACGCCAACCTGACCGACAAAGGCTACGACGAGTCGCCGGAGGTATTCACCGCTTTTGAAGCCTATGCCAAAATCCTGAACGACCACGCCGGCAACGAAGCCCAACAACTGGCCGACGCCCAACTCGCCAAAATCCCCGGCGGGTCTCTCACGGCTCGTATGGCCCTCGGCGGTCTGGTCTCCGGTTTCAAAACCGCACAAAGCCCGCTGTACCCCGTGTACACCCAGCGCTACATCGACACCTACCGTGCCCAGAGTTTCGGCGAGGTGAACCGCATCGAATACGAACTCCGCCGCGCCGGCGCTTTTACGCCCGGTATGACGGCCCCCGACCTCCAGGGCATGACGCCCGACAGCCAGCGGATATCGCTGACGCAATTTCGCGGCAACTACCTTCTGGTCGATTTCTGGGCCAGCTGGTGCGGCCCCTGCCGGCGCGAAAACCCCAACGTCAAGGCCATGTATGACAAATACCATCCCAAAGGCTTCAACATCATCGGCATCAGCCTCGACCGCGAGCGCGGCGCCTGGGTAAAAGCCATCGAAGCCGACGGCCTCAACTGGGCGCACATGAGCGACCTCAAAGGCTGGAACAGCGAACACGCCAAAATCTACGGCGTCACCTCCATCCCCCAAACGGTGTTGCTCGACAAGGAAGGCCGCATCGTGGCGCGCAACCTGCGCGGCGAGGCGTTGAAGGAAAAACTGGTGTCGATTTACGGGCAGTGAGGCCCTGCATCCGATATTGACCTTTGTAACAAAGGGGCGGCTGAAGTAGTCGCCCCTTTGTTTTTTGGGCTACCCATTCATAAATATTCTTTGGGATGATGCGCGGCGGGACAGACAATTGCGGCCGAATACCGTGTATTTGTAGCAGAATATTTTAACAGGAAACAATTTATATTAAATTTGCCTCAGCTTTCAAGCCTCTTAATCAAGCATTTCGACGTCTGCACCGCCAGGGTTGACTCGCAAAAAACTGCCGACTGAATGCCAAAGGAACTTCCTATCAAAGAATTTATCGACGTATTTGCCCCGCAAATAAAGGCCAAGGAGTGTGTCCTCTTCCTCGGCCCCCGTTTCGGACAAACCCGCGAAGGCAAAAGCGTCTCCGAGACTATCCGGACATATCTGCGGGAACAAAACTTCCTCAACGACGCCAACGCCGCAAACGGCGACACCCACGCCGCCATCCTGCACAACCTGCTCAAATCGGCCGGCATCGACGCCGACCAACTGCCCGCTCAGGACAAACCCCTGAAAGATTTCGCCGCCGCATTGGATACCGCGCTGCGGGAAGCCGAAAAAGCGCCCAATACCCCCTTGGCCAAACTCCTGCGGGCAGCCGGCATTTCGTACAGCGACAGCCTTATCGACGAAGAATTCGAAAACCTTTTCCTGCTCAAGCAACGCGATTCGTTCAAGGAGGTCACTTTGAAAAGCAAACTCAGCTCCTGCCTGAAAAGCATGGAACCCGGCCCGCTCTACGAAGCCGTGGCCCGGCTGCCGTTCAAAGCGGTCATCTCCTGTACGGCCGACTCCATGCTCGAAAAAGCCTTTACCAACCTGGGCAAAAAGAACAGTTGCGAATTCCGCTGGTATTCGTCAAAAAACCCGGATGCCAAACGCGAAGAGACCATTCCGAAAAACAAAACGATCCTCTACAACCTGTTCGGAAATGCCGAAGACCCGGAATCGCTCATCGTCAACTACGAATCGTTTTTCAAATTCTTCGTCTCGTTGTTCAACAACAAAAACCCCATGCCCAAAGACCTGCAAATGGTGCTCGACGAAGCCAAACTGTTCATGCTGCTCGGTTTCGATATGAGCAAGTGGTACTTCCCCTTTATCGTGAGCAAATTGAACCTTGAAAAAAACAGTTTCAACACCTTCAATACCGATAATTTTTCGATACTGACCCAGGATTCCGTGTTCCACCACAACACGGAGTTCAAGATGAATACCACCTTTATCGTACTTCAATCGCAAACGGAAACGGCCCTGAGCCAACTTCAGGAAGCCGTGGGCGACAGCGATCAGGCGCCTGCCCCGCGACCCGCCGACGAGCCCTGGCGCAGCGATTTCCTGGCCGCCATCGAAGCGCAGCTGAACAAGGGCGAACTGGCGGAAGCCATCGAAGCTCTGCTGAATGAAAAACAACGACTCGACCTCAGCGAAGAAATCGCCAACAACCTGACCACGCTGCGTGGCAACCTCGCCAGTACAATGACCGCCTTTACCAAAGGGCAAATCACGCACCCCGAATTGCTGCGTACGCAAAGCATCACCTCCGACGGCATACTCGCCGTACTGAGCGCCTTGAAAAACGCCGGAAAAGCACCCAATAATTAATCCCGAACAACCCAAATCCGCCCGACCGCAAACCCTATGTCTGCAACATCCACACTGGCTTTTCGATACCCCGGAGCGCAACCTTTCCGCTCCAGCCAGGATCACATTTTCTGCGGTCGTGCAGAGGACATCGCCCGTTTGCACCGGTCGATCACCCTCAATGAACTGACGGTTTTGTACGGCGAATCCGGCCTCGGCAAAACTTCTTTGCTCAACGCAGGTGTTTTGCCCAGGTTCAGCGAAGTGAATCTGCTGGCCATATCTCCTCGCTTTTATGCCTACAATAAAAACCATAAGACCAACCCTATCGAGGTAATCAGAAAATACCTCATCAACACCTTTACCACAATTGAGGAGCCCGACAAAAAAAATCCGGCACACACTGTTTTTATGCCGGGCGTGCAAGGCAATGCCAATGAGCAAACGCTTTGGCAACTCGTCAAATCCATACAGTGGCACAACCGGAACAAATACACGGGGATTATCTTCATTTTCGACCAGTTTGAAGAACTGTTTACCTATCCGGATGAGTTTGTAGAGCAATTCGGCCTGCAGTTTGGCGAGCTGTTGCACAACCGGATGCCTGAAAATTTCCGGAAAGAGTTTTACAGAATATTCGAAGAAGCCCCTAAGTCCATCGACGCCGAAGAGATCAAATTTATCGAGCATGCCATCCCGACCAAATACGTGCTGGGCATACGGCACGATCGCCTGGGCCTGCTGAAAAGAATCTCTCCTTATTACTCCGATATCCTGCTGGACCAAAACCTGTACCAGCTGAAACCCCTCGACCGCAAGCAAGCCGAAGACGCTATCCGAATACCGGCGCTGCTGGGCGGCCCGCAGGACCCCTATCTGGCAGACAAAGCCTACGCGCCGCGGCATTTTGACTCCAATTGGTTCAGTTTTCATCCGGATACCCTGCAGCACATCCTTCATTATCTGACGGATGGCGGGGAAAAATCGGTGGAGACAACGCAATTGCAGATCATTTGCCAGCACATCGAGACCAAAGTCGTACAGTCGGAAGGGCAGGTGGTCATGGTCGACGACGTGGGCGATCTTGGGCAAATTTCGCAGAACTATTACGACAACGTCATCAGCGAACTGCCGGAAAGCGAACAGGCAGTGGTGCGCGATATGATTGAAAAAGGGCTCGTTTTTGAACCCGACCAGTTGCGCCTCAGCCTCTACGACAAGCAGATTCACAGCCTTTACCCCGCCGTCACAGATGAGTCCCTGGCCGCACTGGTCGACTCTCACTTGTTGCGGGTGGAAGAACGTTCGGGCGAACGCGTCTACGAAATCAGCCACGACGCCCTTGTCGCCCCCATCCTCGCCGCCAAAAAAATACGCGATGAAGAAGCCGAACGCCTGAGACGCGAAGCAGAAGCCGAGGCCGAACGTTTGCGGCGCGACGCCGAGGCCGAGGCCGAACGACAACGCCTGCTCGCCGAAGCCGAGACCGAACGGCAACGAATGCTCGAAGAGGCCGAAAAACAACGGCAAAAAGAAGAAGAAGAACGCAAGGCCGCCGAAGCAGAAGCCGAACGCCAACGCCTTCGCCGCCAAAAGATTACCTTTTTCCGCTTTTCACTGATTGCCAGCGCACTAGCTATCGTAGCGCTCGTATTCGCCACCCTCGCCATCCGCCAAACCAACCGCGCCCGGGAAGCGCGCATCGAAGCGGAAGCCAGCGCTGCACTTGCCCGCGACAACGAACAAAAGATGAAAATCGCCCGCGACAGCGCCGAGCTCCTGCAGAGTCAACTGAGTGCGGAAACCTACAACAGCTTCTTCAACCAGGGGAAATTGCTCATCGAACAGAAAAAATTCGGCGACGCCCTGCGCAATTTTGAATCGGCAAAAAATGTCAATACGCCCGAACGCAACCTGGCCAAACTGGATAGCTTAATGGCCGAATGCCGAAACGGCGCCCGGATAGAGGCCAGTTATAATACCTTGAAAAACGAAGCAGACGGCTTGAGAGATAAAGGCGAATACCTGAAGGCATATCCAATCTACAAGCAGGCGCTGGACCTCCATTACAATGACGAACCCATCCTGCAAAGTCGCCGTTTCTGCGAAATCCAGCTCAAAAACCAGTGTATCGAAGACCTTCGACGCGCCCGGATATTTCTTTACGACGGCAAAGACGCCAACGACGCCTGTCATACGATCAAGGAAGACGTCAACCCTGTTCTCGACGTTATGAAAAACGTTCAGGACTTCGACGAGATCCGGAAAAAACGCGACGACCTCTCTGCCAAAGCCGGTTGCTCCGGCAACAAGTAAACTGCCGCCTGCCATGCTGCGAATCATTTGTTTACCCCTGCTTGTCCTATTGTGGATGTTACCCGCTATCCGGCTGAATGCCCAGGACGACCTTTATAACAAATACTTTGATAAAGGCCGCAATGCCCAGGAAAGCGGCAGCTTTGAAGTGGCAGTCGGCTATTACAGGGCCGCCGCAGAATGCAAGGGCATCAGGCCGGAGGAAGTGGAAAAGGCCGACGCTATGGTGCGTTATGCGACCAAACAACTTGACAGTGTCCTCAACGTAGCCCGGGTCACTTCGCTGGTCAATGAAACGGTCACCCACGCCCTCAACCAGGAAAAAAGCGACCCCACCCTGGCCGTGCGGCTCTCCGATGAAGCCTGCCGTATTTCCAGCAACTCGAATCAGTTGGCCGTCGACGTCCGAAGCGGCCTGCTCGAAAACAAAGGCTCCGCTTTTTACAGCACGGCCATCGATTGCGGGTGCCCGGTATCGGCCCTGGCCGTTTCGCCCGACAACAAATTTCTGGCCATTGGGTGTGGAGATTATGGGGAGGTGAAACTGTACAATATCGAAACGGGCGATTTTAGAACCTTGCAGGAAAGCTCGACCGGAAAACCAGCCCGCGTCACACATTTGGCTTACTCCAATGCCGGTGATCAACTGGCTGCCGGAATCGACAAAGGGACGATCTTCGTGTGGAAGTTAGAGGATTTGTCCAAGGGGAAAATTACGGGCAATAAAATGAACTTGGCACCTGGCCTAGTAGGCCTGGCTTTTTCACCCAACGGTGATACGTTACTAACTGCTATCGGTGAGGTTGTAGCATTCTGGTCGCCAAGACTGACTCGAAGATCCCCGCTCCATTTTATCGATTTACAAGATCCTATATTAAGCCTGGCGTGTTCGCCCGAAGGGACTATAGCTTGTGGTTTTAATAATTTCACGGTCAAATACTGGCCCTACCAGGATCACAAGCAATTCGTCGAACTCACCGGGCACCGCCAGGAAGTAATTTCCGTACAGTTTTCCCGCGATGGCGAGTACCTGATCACCGGTTCGGCCGACCATACCGCCAAACTCTGGCAGGTACGGTCCGGCGCTTTGTTGCGAACCTTTACCGGGCATCCGGAAAGTGTGTCGGCGGTAGCTTTTGCAAATAAAACCCAGGAAATCATGACCGTCGGTGAAGACCACAGGGTGATTCTATGGGATTGGAACGGCGCTACTGTGCAGACGCTTCCTTGCTCTCCGGAATTCACAGGCGCCACCGCGCTGGCCCCGAACGACCAGTTTATCGCCACCGGCGACGAGGAAGGCTACGTCCGGCTTTGGTCGATCAACAGGGAATCTAACCTGGCCAATACGCCGCATATCGACGAAATTACTTCTCTTGCCGTGGCGCCCGGCGACAATCTTTTCCTGACCGGCAGCAAAGACCACACCGCCAAGATTTGGGAAACAGAAACCGGCGACGTGCTCTGGACATTTATGGCGGATGATGAGGTATCCGCAGTCGACTGGGCTCGAAACGGCTCCTCGTTTATGTTGGGTTTGTGGAACGGGACAATACACCTTTTTGATCAGGACAGGTTATTGATCGGCACTTTCACCGGACTACATACATCGTCTATCACTTCTATAGCGTTTTCACCCGACGGCAGATATTTCATTTCCGGCAGCCGCGACGGTACGGCTAAAGTGTGGGAACTACAGGGCAGCAACCAGCCAAGGCTTATCAGCAGTGTCAAACACAACCGTCCGGTCACCTCGGTTGCCTGGTCGCCTACCGGGGCATTCGTTGCCTCTGGCTCTATCGAGGGTGTTAAAATTTGCCCTTGGAATAGCCCCAGACCGGTCAACAAACCCATTATTGCCGGCGGCGACGTTCTGAATATTCGTTTTTCAAATAGCGGAAAAGAAATTCTGATTTGTGGAAAATTCGGAACTGTCCAACTTCTTACCCTCAAAGGAAAACTCAAGGAAAAACTCAACTATAATACGGTTGAAGTCGACATTGTAGCCGGCGACTTTTCTTCCTACGACAATACGCTTGCTTTGGGTACCAATAAAGGAGCGCTCCGAATCATTTCAATTAAAAAAAACCAGAGTACCAAAAAAGTATCTGACAAAGTACAAACCGGCCAGGTTATGAGTATTCGCTGGCTTCGAAGTAAAAGCCAATTTCTATGTGCTGGTGGCGATGGACGCATTCGTTTGTTTAACGATGAACTCAAACTAATGAGGGTGTATCGCGGTCACGTCGGCGACCTGACTTTTGGCGTCACTCCATCAGACAAGAAGTATTTCATTACCACTAGTACAGATCAGATACCAGGCAATTCTGAAATTTCTACCACGATCAAATACTGGAATGCGCGTACCAACCGCGAACTGACCGCATATGAAAATACCAACACGGTCACCGCCATAAGGACATATGTACCAAACGGTACTATTATTCTAATGGGAGTATATTCGATAAAAGGGAGAAAAACAACGGCGGGGTTATACCGGCAAGTGTTTGCGCCTAATAAAAGATCAGTAACTGATTTCCCCATCACCACGTTCCCGGGCAAAATCACCGCGATCACCAGCATTTACAAACCAACAGCCAAATACTACGCCGCCTGCGACGACAAAGGCAACCTCAAAATTTTCGACCACACGCATAACTTGAATGAAGAGCGCAGGTTTGCCGAACCGCTGACCGCGCTGAATTTCTCCCCACTCACTGGCCAATACCTCGCCGTCTGCGGCACAACCTCTTCCAGCGACGTCGGGGTGAAAAACCCGGTATACGTATGGGAATGGCAACAAGACCGCTTTATTGACACCCTGTACCACAACTGGGCTGTCCGGTCGGTTGCTTTTTCTGCCGACGAAAAAATCATGGCGACCAGCGACGACGGCGGCATCATCCGGTTCTGGAACCCGGCTAACGGAAAATTGCTCAAAACCTGCGTCAACGACCAAAATCCGCTGATGGAGCAGGACACGACCTTCAACCTGAACTTCTCCCCCAACGGAAAATACCTGCTCAGCACCGACGCCGGCGGCTTCGTGCGGCTCTGGGACGCCACGGCCAACCCCGGCGCCGTCTTTTGCCTGCTCGAACTTTCACTCGAAAACGACAAGATCGTAGCAGCCGATTTTATCTCCAACGACAGCATCGTCGTGTTCGGCAAACGCCGGGGGATCGTCATTCTGCCCAACCGCCTGAACCTGCTCGACCGGGAAAACGCCGTGATCGCCCCGCTCACCCTGAAACAACGGATCGATTACAATATCCCTCCAGAAATTGAAGATTGCCTCGATCCGAAAAAGCCGGAGATGCTGATCGAGTGTGTTGCGTTTTACATTGAAAAATACAACGAAGACCAGGATCCCGCGGCTTTCGAACGCGCCGATTCCATTTTCAACAGGCTGACACCGGAACAATTGAAAAATGACGCGCTGCTGAATGATTTTGCCAGCCTGTACGACGCCAAACGGCGCGAACTGGAAGAGGACAATCAGTTTTTCAATCTGGTGTACGTCAGCCAGCGCAGACTGCAAACCGCGGAATACCTGTTTGCCCTCGATACCAATTCCAATACAAACAGGAGCAGACTGGTGGATTCGTACTGGTATTTATCCTGGTATCAAATCGCAACCGGCGATTACGAAAACGCAAAGGTTTCCGCCGACAAAGGCCTCCGGGTACCCGGCAATTACCGCATGCAAAAGGGAATCGTATCCAACAAACTGCTGGCCGACCTGCTGCTGGCCGATGACGAAAAAGAATACGACACAGCCCGCAAGGCGTATTTGTCTTATGCCGACAAACCCTTGTCGGAAGACAAATCGTTTGGTGATTTTTTTGAAAAAGACTTTGACGATCTGGAAAAAATCAACCCCAACCTTCCCAAAACCCAGCGGGAAAACATCCGGCGAATCAGAAAGGATATTCGCCGAAAATCGGACTGATCTTACAAACCCGCCATCACCCCGGCCTGAATCGACATCGTGCTGATGCGTGCCGGACGCGGGCCCAGCCCCTGCGACGACGACAAAGAATGGCGGTACACCGGTTCAATGAACACAGTAAAGCGATCATTCAACTGTTGTTCGACGCGCAGGCCCAGATCGGCAGAGGCGTAAAAATTGTCGTTCAAGCGGCCGTTTTCAAATACGCCCCGCCCAACTTGCTGCAATTGTGGCTGACTGTTGAGCGTATTCCCGCCTTGCGTAGAGGGCGGCGCCGAACCCGGGTAATGCACCGTTTCGTAGCGATACGATTTCTGGACGGCCATGTTGGCGGTGGCGCCGGCTATGGCGCTCACGCTGGTTTTGCCAAATCCGGCGACTTTCCGACTGACGTGCACCGGCACGCTTACCAGGTCGGCATCGACATCCGTAAGATAAGAGCCCAGGTAGCCGTTGGTCAGGTTGCCGCCGTAAATTTCGACTTTTTTACCAGGCACATATTGGCGCCGGGCGTATGAAACGCCGGCTTCCACGCCCCATTTTCCTTTGCGGTACCCGATCGCTATGCCGGCATTGTAGCCAGGGAAACGTTCGTTTTGATCATCCACAGCGACGCGATTCCGATCGGAGCCAACGTAAGAAGCAAAGTAAAAACGGTGGGCGCGTGGTTTGACGCCATGCGCAATCCGGGCATTATCGGGCAACTCGGGCCGCCCGGCAGACCAGTCGAACGGAAGTTGAAGGGTGCTCAACAAAGCCAGGGGACCCATGGCCGCGGCGAGTACTTGCTGCGTGATCGGGGTTGCGTCTGTATCACCGGATTGAGCAGGCAACATCAGCGGAAGTGCATCCTGGATGGGCAGCAGTTCCTCGGGCAACAGACTGGCTACCGCGACGCTTGTTTCCTGCGAAGGCCAGGCAGCGGATAAAGAAGAAGGCTTACCAGCAGCGTTGCGGGACGTACCGGAAGCGGGCGCCGCCTCCTTGTTTAAACCGGCAACCGGCCCGTTGTATTTCAGTTTGGGCGCCGGAGCAGGGTTGTACGGCGCGAAATTGTTTTGAAAATGCGATATCAACAGGAAAAACACGACCAGTTCGACGGCTTTGGACACCCAAATCCGGATACGCAAACGACGGAGCTGCTCCATCTTTTGCGCCAGCATATTCCAGTGTGCAGGCTGGTACGACGCCT
>JAEUUU010000167.1 GCA_016787345.1 Saprospiraceae bacterium
GAACAACCAGGGCTACTACGCCTTCGGCAATGCCTTGCCGCTGGGCTCTGATTACACGGTGACGCCGGTGAAAGACGACAACCCGATGAACGGCGTATCGACCTTCGACCTGGTGCTGATCTCCAAGCACATTCTGGGGACCGAACCGCTGACCTCGCCGTACCGGATCATCGCTGCCGACGCCAACAAGTCGAACTCGGTGACAACCTTCGACATTCTGGAACTGCGCAAGTTGATCCTGGGTATCTACACGGAGTTGCCGAACAACACGTCGTGGCGCTTCCTGGACGAAGGTTTTGCGTTCAGCGACCCGAGCAATCCGTTCTATAACGTACCGTTCGCGGAGAATATCAGCGTGGGCGACATCCAGTCGAGCCAGGTGGATGACAATTTCGTGGGCGTGAAGATCGGCGACGTAAACGGCACGGTGATCGCCAACGCCACGCAGGTAGCCGAAGACCGCACGGCCGGCACGCTGCTTCTGGACGTAGAAGATCGCGATGTGAAAGCAGGCGAAACCTTCGAAGTGACGTTCCGCACGGCTGAGCAAGTACAAGGCTTCCAGTTCACGATGAACCTCAACGGCCTGACGGTTGCTGACATCGTGAAGAGCGACAAAGTGAGCGCCGACAACTTCGGTGTGTTCGCTGACGCACTGACGACGTCGATCGACGGCGCCGCTGAGTTCACGGTACGCTTCCGCGCTGAGAAAGGTGGCAAGTTGAGCGAAATGCTGCAACTCAGCAGCCGCATCACGCGCGCCGAAGCTTACAACCAGGGTGGTCAGTCGCTCGACGTGGCCCTGCGCTTCAACGGCAACACGATTGCCGGCGTAGGCTTCGAACTGTACCAAAACCAGCCGAACCCGTGGGTAGGCCGCACGATGGTGGGCTTCCACCTGCCCCTTGCTGCCACGGCTACGCTGACGGTGTACGACGAAACGGGCCGCGTACTGTTCACGCAGAAAGGCGACTTTGCGAAAGGCTACAACGCCATCTCGCTGGATCGCGCGATGCTGAACACCTCGGGTCTGCTGTACTACAAGCTGGAAACGGCGACCGACAGCGCAACGAAGAAGATGATTCAGACGAAGTAATCGTCGATAAAAATTCAAACGAAAAACCCGTCAGGCATCTACCTGGCGGGTTTTTTTATGCCCTTATTTTTTAAAATTTGCACCCTGATTGAACCACCGGCCTTTTCGCATCATTCAGCATTGATTAATCACCCGTTCTCATGACGCAAATGATTTCCCGCCGTACCCTCTATTTTGCCATAGGTCTGCTTTGCTGCATCAATCTTTCTCGAGCATACGGACAAGACGTTATCCTGCAAGGATTTTACTGGAATACCCACCCGGGTGACGTCACCAATACTACCAACGGAGGTATTTGGTGGGACACGCTCACCCTCGTTGCGCCGCAGCTCAAAGCCGCGGGTTTCAGCACGGTATGGACGCCGCCGCCCACCAAAAGTTTTGCGGGCGTATGGGATATGGGATATGGTCTCTATGACTATTTCGATCTGGGTACCTACAACAGCAAAGGCACCATTCGCACCCGCCACGGCAGCCGCGAACAACTTGATGCGATGATCTCTGCCATGCACACCAACGGCATCAACGTGATGGCTGATGTGGTGCTCAATCACCGGGGCGGCGCCGACGCCCAGGCGCCTTACCAGATCGGCGGCTATGGCACGGGGTACAACGTTTTTAACCCGCCAAGCACTCGTATCCCCAGCGGACCGGAGGATGTGCACCCGACCATCCAACACCCCGATCTCAATCCCGATTATCACAACCGTATCTTTTTTGAAGATGTCTGCCATTTTAATGAAAGTGATGCATTCCCGCCGACCAACCCCGATGGAACGGCCGGCAGTTGGTTTTTCGGCGCCCCGACCATTTGCGGCTCCCATGGCGATTCGCTCATTATGTGGGGCCGCTGGCTGATCAACGACGTAGGTTTTGATGAATTAAGACTGGATGCCGTAAAACACGTCGATCCCTGGTTTATTAAAAAATTCCTGATTGAGTCGAGAAACGGCGCACAGCCTTTCGCGATCGGTGAATCATTTGAATACACACCCTCCAACCTGGTCAATTACTGGAGCCAGGTAGAAGCCCCGGCCAACAGCGGTGGAGTGAAAAATGCCAAAATGTCGCTCTTCGACTTTCCCCTGCGCGCCGCGCTTAAAACCGTACTCAATAACGGCAGCGGCACGGCCGACCTGTACAATACCCTCGGCAATGCCGGCCTCGTGTGGGGCACCTCGATGGGGGGCTTCGACGTGGTCACCTGGCTCGAAAGCCACGATACCGACCGCACAGGTTATATCCAGGACGGCAGCGGTTGCGCCATTCCTTTCGGCGGTACCTGCCTGAAACTGCATACGGAACCCGACCACGATCCCATTATTCTCGACAAAGAAGACATGGGTTACCCCTTCCTCATGGCCGCCGAAGGCCGCCCTGTAGTGTTTTGGAAGGATTGGTACTGGTTCGGCATGTCGGACGACGTCAGCTGGCAAATGGCTTTGCGCCAATCCACGGCAACCGGCACCTCCGATCACATTCAAAATATGGCCGGCAACTGGCCCAATACGGCCCCCTACGATGCCGACAACAACGGCGGCAATATGTTTGCCCTGCGTCGCAACGGCCTCAGCGGCGGGGTCAGCGACGGTATGATCCTGGGGCTCAACGACCATCCTTCGAAAGAAGGCGCCGTTTGGGTCAATACGCCTTTTACCGACAAATACCTGAAAGATTACTCCGACGGATACTTGTTTGTGACGACCAAAGCCTCTGCCACCGATACCAGGGCTTTGATCAAAGCGCAACCCCGCGACTACTCCTGGTGGTCGGTGACGGGTCTTTACCCCAAACAACCCGGCACGCCGACCAGTCATTTCACTATGGCAGCCACACCGGGCGGATGCCCGCATTTTATTGCCCTGCGCGCCGCCGATGCGCCCAACCTGATTGTCAATGGCGCGCCCATTGCAGCGGGTGATGAAGTTGCGGTCAAAAACGCGGCAGGCCAGGTGGCCGGCATCGGCCGGATCGGCCAAAGCTTCCGTTGGGACGGTACGCACGACATGCTGATCGAAGTGTTGGGCTCAACCGGAGGCATGACCAATGGTGAATCCTTCCGGATTTTTGTATTCGACCAAAGCGCCAACCAGGAAGTGGAAATCGGCACGGTACAATACGCGGCTTCCGGCGTCAGCTTAACGTTTCACCCCGACCGCCCCAATTCACCCAACCGCAACGGCAATTTTTCCACCTTTTCCGTCACCACTACCGCACAGGGCAGCTATACCTGCGAGGGCATTTCCCGCATTCTTGCCTTCAATACTCAGGTGGCCGTCAACCAGACGTTCTGCGCTGCCGACCAGGCCGATCAGCCGGCGTATGGCGACGGCTGGCAAAGCGGCGACAACGGCGGAAACGGCTTCAACAGCTGGACGCTGAGCACCACCGGCAGTGCCGGCTCATTTATCGGCAACAGCGATATTGCTACCGGCGGGGCTTCCTGGGGCATGTGGGCCAACTCGGGCGGACAATCCAACGCCGTCCGGCCTTTCGTGCTCGACTGGCCGGCAGGTACTGTTTTTAACCTGAAAATGGACAATGGCAGCATCAACAGCGGCGGTTCCGTAGGCTTCGGCCTGCAAAATGCCAGCGGCGAAAACTTGCTCGAATTCTACTTCAACGGCGGTGCAACGTTTTATACCTACGACGATGCCAGCGGCCCGCACAACACGTCTACCGGGTTTACCACTGCCGGCCTCGGCCTTAAAATTACCCTGCAAACGCCCACGACCTACGAACTCGTCGTGTCGCCCCTTTCGGGCGCTTCCTCGACCTACACTGGCAGTTTGAAAAACCCTGCAGGCGGCCAGAACGTCAATCGCCTGCGCCTATTCAATTCCAACGCCGGAAGCGGCTCTGCCAACGACGCTTTTTTCAACAGCCCCAATATTTGTTATCCGCCTACCCTGGTTATCAATGAAGTGGATTACGACCAGCCCGGAACGGACAACCTTGAATTTGTAGAACTGAAAAATGTATCCGCCAACGCCGTCAACCTCGATGCCTACACACTCGAACTGATCGACGGCAGCGGAAACAATGTGTACGCCACGGTGGATTTGCCCAATGTCAACCTCGCGGCGGGCGACTACTACGTCATTTGTAATAATGGCTCGGCCCTGCCCAACTGCGATTTCAGTTTCGGCGGCGCGTCCGAACAAATCCAGAACGGCGCACCCGACGCCCTGCGACTCCGGATCAATAGCGCGCTCACCGTCGATGCCCTCAGCTACGAAGGCTCGGTTGCGGGCGCCGTAGAGGGCAGCGGCGCGGGGCTGGACGATGCCGGAAGCGCCCAGCAACTCGGCCTCTCCCGCGTTCCCGACGGCTCGGATACGGACGTCAACGGTACCGACTTTGTACTAACTTGCATCAGTCCGGGCAGCGCCAACCTGGCCGCGGCCGATACCGACAGCGACGGCATCCCCAACGCCTGCGACAATTGCCCGGCTACGGCCAACACCGATCAGGCCGACGCCGACAACGACGGGCTGGGCGATGTCTGCGACCCCGATATCGACGTGCGCGGCAACGGCATCCCGATTGTCAATGGGGACCCAATGCCCGGCATGGCCGATGGCACCGATTTCGGAGCGGCAATTGCCGGTGCGGGTGTCGTGACCCGAACTTTTACCGTTCACAATACCGGTAGCGGTTCGCTGAACCTGACCGCCAGTCCCAAGGTGCAGCTCACCGGCGCGCAAGCGGCAGATTTCTCCGTGACGACCCAGCCGGCCAGCCCGGTTACTGCCAGCCCGGCCAGCTTTACCATCCAGTTCGAACCCGCCGGATTCGGCACACGCGTTGCCAACGTAGTAATCGCCAGCGACGATAATGACGAAAACCCGTACACTTTTGCCATACAGGGTGAGGGTACGCCGCAACCGCAGGCGATCAGTGTGAACGGCAACAACCTGCCCATCGCCAACCGCAGCGCCACCGTCAGCATCGCCAACGGCACCGATTTCGGGACGGTCGCGGTGGGCAGTACGGTCACTCACACGTTTACAGTGCGCAACGGTGCGTACAGTTCGAACCTGTACCTGACTGGCGTGCCCAAGGTGACGATTGCCGACCGCGACGCCGCAGATTTTAACGTGACCGTACAACCCGGCGCAACACTCGGCGCAGGAGGAGAAGTCAGTTTCGAGCTCAGTTTCACGCCCGGCGCGGCCGGTTTGCGCTCCGCAATTGTGATTCTGACGCACAATGATCTGCCCGACAACGCTTTTGTGTTCACCATTCAAGGCACGGGATTGTAAATACCAGCGTATGCAAGCAGCCAGTTTTCGCCGCGCGGCCATTTTTGATTCGTTTCCGGGCCTGATTGCAGGTGAGAGCACCCGGCATGGCGGAGTGAGCCGTGCGCCGTATTATTCGCTCAATTTGGGGAAAAGCACCGACGACCATCCTGAACGTGTCGCTGAAAACCGGCGGCTGTTTGCCGCTGCCGCTGGTTTCGACCTCGCTGCTCAGGCCTGGTCGTACCAGGTGCACGGCGATCGGATTCGTCTGGTAACGGAGCCCGGCGGCGCGGAAGGTTACGATGCCATGATCAGCGCGACGCCGGGCATTGTGTTGTCAGTAACCGTGGCCGATTGTGTGCCGGTATTGATTTACGACCCTGAAAACCGCGCTTTTGCCGCCGTACATGCCGGATGGCGGGGGACGGCTTTCGAACTGGTCTCAAAAACGCTTGCAGCCATGTCCGAAGCATTCGGAACGCGCGGTGCAGATTGTTTTGCTTTTATCGGTACCTGTATCGACGAATGTTCTTTTGAGGTGGGTGAGGACGTTGCGCAGCATTTTTCCTCCCCTTTCAAACGTTTTGATGCCCTAACGGGCAAATTTTTTGTCGATTTGAAAAAAGCCAATGCCGCGCAGCTCATGGAAGCGGGCTTGCCGGAGGGGCAAATTGGTATTTCCCCCTATTGCACTGTGCGCAACAATGCCGACTATTTTTCTCACCGGGCCGACAAAGGTACAACCGGCCGGATGTTGTCGGTTATTGGTTGGATTTAAGTCGGGTATTCCACAACAGCCCGGCGCAGGCCAGGGCCGCCAGGGTCAGCCCCAGAAATTCCCGGGTCAGTTCCACCCAGGGTTTTTCGGCCTTCATGGATTCCACGATGGAGGGTTCGCCCATATCGATCCAGGCCAAAAATGCAGGAAGCAAAGTGGCTGCCCAGACCAGGGCGGCGAGCAGCCAGAGCCAAACCCCCTGCCGGTATACCCTGCCCCTCGCTGCCAGACTGTACAAAACCGCGACACCGCCGTAAAGCAGTATCCATTGCAGTGGATCCGGATCGTTGTATTGAACGAGGGCAAAGAGGACAAAAACAACGGCAAGTGTCCAATAAATGAAAGTGCGCATACGCTCGATTTTTATACCCGGAGGGCGTTACGGCTTGCTCTTGCGGATTATCGCGTTTTCAAATTTTTCCGGTGAGAATGGGCGATGGAACTTAAGCGCCAAGTTCGGCATTTAATGTCCTGCTTTTTAATAAAGCCATAAATCCTTTTTGCCTGAATTATCTTTGTCGCCCTTTACAGCCATGTCCAAAGATCGCAACAAACAAAAAGTCGAGATTACCAACCGTCGGGCGCCCTACGAGTACCACTTCGAACAGGAATACGAAGCGGGCCTGGTGCTGACCGGTACGGAGATAAAAAGCATTCGCGCCGGCAACGCCAACCTGAACGATGCATACTGTCTGTTTGAAAACGGAGAATTGTGGGTCAAAAGCTTGTATATCGCGGAATACGAATACGGCACCGACAACAATCACGAAGCCCGCCGTACACGGAAGCTTCTGCTGCGTAGGCCCGAACTGCGCAAACTCGAACGCCGGGTAAAGGAAAAGGGATTCACGATCATACCCTACAAACTCTATCTGAGCGACCGGGGGCTGGCCAAAATCAAAATTGAACTGGCCAGCGGTAAAAAGTCGTTCGACAAACGAAATACCATCAAAGACCGCGAAAGCAAACGCGACCTGGATCGTGTGAAAAAAATCATCGCCAGCAAACAGTAGCCGGCACGGGAGCCGCCCGGGGCCTTTATTCAATATGTCTCGCACATTTGCTCATATCATTTCGTTTGTTGCGCACCCCTTGCTGGTGCTCAGTTACATTCTGGTGCTGCTATTAGTGCTGGACCCCTACGCTTTCGGCGCCCGGCGCATTACCGATCCGCAAGCCATGGTACTGTTGATCTCAGTGTTCGTCTGCACTTTCGTGCTTCCGGGATTTGCCGTGGCCCTGATGAAGCCGCTCGGCCTGATTAAAAATCTGCAAATGCACGACAAACAGGACCGCATCGGGCCGTACATCGTAAGCGGCGTCTTTTTCCTTTGGCTGGTCAAAAACCTGCTCTCCGACGGCCAGACGCCTCGCTTGTTCGTCGTATTTACACTGGGGGCAACCATCGGGTTGTTCCTGGCTTTTTTGATCAATATTTTCAGCAAAATCAGCGCGCACGCGGTTGGCATGGGCGGATTTGTGGCGATGTTGTTGCTGATGGTCGTGCATTGGAACGAATCCGGCGTGGTCATCCCGGTGCCCGGCGGCATTTTGCAGATCAGCCTACTGGTCGTGCTGGCCCTGGGTATCGTACTGGCCGGCCTGACCGGCACCGCCCGCCTGGTGCTGCGCGCGCACGAACCTGCCGACGTCTACCGCGGCTACGTGGTCGGTATTCTTGCTGTCCTGATCGGAAATATGGCTGTATAATTGTCGCATATCCCCCTTATACACGGCGTATTCAGCGTGTTGTCCCGAGGCGTTTTTATCAGAACTTTGTTTTCAAAAATCAGGACATGCTCGGTCATTCTATTCAAAATGCGGAAGAGTACATTGAACTCCAGACCCCTGCGCACCAGATGATACTGCGCGAATTGAGGGCGCTCATTCACACCCTGGCGCCCAGGGCCGAGGAAGTGATCAGTTATCAAATTCCCTGTTTTAAGCTCGACGACGCTTTTTTAGTGGGAATGGGGGTCACCAGAAAATTTTGCAGTTTTTACTCCATGAGCCGCAAACTGGCCGACCGGCTCCGGCAGGAATGGCCCGACGCCAGAATGTCGGGCACTACTTTTCATTTTGAAATTGGCAAATCCTTGCCCCGCGAGCGGATCGAATTGATCATACGGGAAAGAATAGCGGAAAATGCCGAGCGGGCGTTGTTAAAAAAGAAACGCTCTTAAGGCAATTTCGATGTTGTGACGGGACGGACAATGATGAGCGCTAATGGGTGCTGCAGCGCGGCATAATGTTTCACCAGTGAATTAATCGCAACTGCTCAAACCCTTGCATCCCCCAAAACACAAGCGCCACCCCGTTTCCGGAGTGGCGCTTGCTGTTTATGGTCGATTCAACAATCCGACGATTACTTCGTCTGAATCATCTTCTTCGTTGCGCTGTCGGTCGCCGTTTCCAGCTTGTAGTACAGCAGACCCGAGGTGTTCAGCATCGCGCGATCCAGCGAGATGGCGTTGTAGCCTTTCGCGAAGTCGCCTTTCTGCGTGAACAATACGCGGCCCGTTTCGTCGTACACCGTCAGCGTAGCCGTGGCAGCAACCGGCAGGTGGAAGCCCACCATCGTGCGGCCTACCCACGGGTTCGGCTGGTTTTGGTACAGTTCGAAGCCTACGCCGGCAATCGTGTTGCCGTTGAAGCGCAGGGCCACGTCGAGCGACTGACCGCC
>JAEUUU010000001.1 GCA_016787345.1 Saprospiraceae bacterium
TTAGAGCATGTTGAGGAATTTAATTTGGCCAGTTTTCCAGGCGATTAAGGATTACCGAACAATTGGCTAAAAGTATCCAGGATTCCGAACTTTCTACGGTTTTCTCTCGATCCTTGTCCAGTCGGCGAAAGAAATTGAACCATGCGAAGGTTCGTTCGACCACCCAACGCCATCGGATGGGGACAAATCCCTGGACTGTTTCGGGGCGAGAGGCATGCTCCACCACGGCCTCGGTATGCTGCTCGACCCACCTGAGAAATCGACCTTGGTAGGCGCCG
Source organism: Saprospiraceae bacterium (assembly GCA_016787345.1). Lineage (GTDB taxonomy): Bacteria > Bacteroidota > Bacteroidia > Chitinophagales > Saprospiraceae > M3007. Next base: position 279 of record JAEUUU010000001.1, read on the forward strand.
TCGACCAAGACCTTGCGCAAGCGGGTCCAGCGCCTTCGGCAGCGTTCCAGGACCGTGCAGCCTTCAACGGCATCAGAAGAATTGGCTGCTCGAACAACTACGCCGATGACCAAACCCAGGGTATCTACCACCACATGCCGTTTTCGGCCGTTGACCTTTTTGAAAGGGTCCAGACCCCGATGCTGGCTGACAAAGGGCACACTCTTAATGCTTTGACTATCAACACAAACCAGACTCGGGTCTGCTTCTTTATCCGATAAATAGCGCTCCATCTGCCCTAAATACAGGTTCAGCATATCAATCGTTCCGTCCCGCGTCCAGCGCCGAAAGTAGTAATACACAATCGTCCATTTGGGGTATTCCTTTGGCAAATTTCGCCATTGGAGCCCCGTTCGGGCCACAAATAACATAGCATTGCTGATCGCTCGTAAATCATGTTTGCGCTTTCGTTTGCAATTCAACACAACCTTCATAACTTCCCATTGGGAATCAGTGAGCTCAGTAAATTGAGTGACCATAACCGAAGAATTAGACACTCAAAAGGTATGGACTGATTCCCATTTTTAGGCTCCTACGAAAAGCTCAACATGCTCTAAAGGTGGGTGGAGTCGAAGGTGTCAGGAAATCCGCAGGCCGCCGCTGCTTGCGAGCGGGTATTGGCAGCGCGGTCTTGCGCTTCGCTTTTGGGCCGGAAAGGGAAAACTCCCAAATCATTGAGATAAGCCAGAAGGGCAATCAGCAGGGTGACCAAAGTGGCCAGACCGCCCCAAAATGCGGGCTGATGCCACAAGCGGGCTTGTTTTTTACGCCGGGTATTCCGGTTCTTTCGCTGCGTTGTTTTGGGGCGAGGCGCCGTAAAATCGCTCTCCTGCAAGGATTCGATCAGGTCGAAACTATTGGCACGGATCGTATCGACACGGCGCTGATAATCGTCGGCCGACAAGGTGTTGCGGTAGCGTTCTTTGTTCGCATCGTTCAATCGTGCAATCAATGCCAGTACCTGCTGATACCGCGCGCCGCCTTCGGGCAAATACGTTTTGGTTGCCTGCAGGGCAATACTCAGGTCGTCGGTGAGCAAATCACGCAACTCCTGTTGAAGGGCGGGCAGTGGCTTCGGAAGCGGCAAACGTTCAGATGATTTTTTAAAACAGCGGCTAAAATAACCGATCCTGTTTTGAAAACAGGTTATGCCGCGCATTGTCGGTCAAGTTTTTTACACAACCTACCCCCTCACCTCTAAAAATCCAAACCCCTCCTTCAACCTGAACTTCACCCACTCCATTTGCGTCGCCGTTTTTTGCACCCTGATTTTCAGGAAGCCTGGCTCGCCGCCGGGATCGCCGGGCAAGACGTATTGATAACTGAAACACGGGCTTTGAACGCCCTCGGCCGCGGCAGGCATCGGCATTTGCATCGCCTCCGTGCCATTCCACAACACACCCAGCTCGCGGTGGCGACTGGGGCAATTGGCGCCGACAAAGTCAAAAACGATCAGGTTGGTATAGCCCAGAAAATCAAGACTGTCGCGCCGACGCACGACCAGACTGTCGTCCGGCGCGATGGGTATCTGCCGGAGGAAGGTCACCAGCGGGCCATCCGGCCCCACTACCTTGATGTCGACTTGTTTGGCGTCGGTATTGTCGTTGCCGGATTCGATCACGCGCAAGAGGAAACGCGTGCCGTCGGGCGTTTGGGCAAATCCGGAAGCCAGCCAGGGCCCAAAAACGAAACCGCTTTGGTTCATTTCTTTGCCAAAAGCCACCTCGTACCAAAATTGCGTGATGCCATCGAACTCGGCGGAGACGTCCGTCTTTTGTTTTACGATAAACATCTGACCCTCCGAAGCCTGCCCGATCAGCCGTGAATTGGCCGTCGGGGCTTTAAATATTTTTACCAGGGGTAAAATGGCGGCCGTGGTATCCCCCGGCGCGAGTTCGAGACCCGGAAGGCGCTTGTTTTGGCCGTAAACAAGCCCCGAACCGATGAGTGCCGGTAAAAGAAGCAGGTATATCCGGACAAACGTCGTCATCGGTCTTGTGGCGCTGAGTGGTTTAATCGTTCAGTTTCAACACTTTGAGAAATGCCTCCTGGGGCACTTCCACCGAACCGAACTGCTTCATGCGCTTTTTGCCCTCTTTCTGCTTTTCGAGCAGCTTGCGTTTACGCGAAATATCGCCGCCGTAGCACTTGGCGGTTACGTCCTTGCGCAGGGCCGAGATCGTTTCGCGGGCGATGACTTTGCCCCCGATGGCGGCCTGAATGGCGATCTGGAATTGCTGGCGGGGCAGCAGTTCCTTGAGTTTTTCACACATGCGGCGACCGATGTACTCGGCTTTGGAGCGATGCACCAGGGCCGACAACGCGTCGACCTGCTCGCCGTTAAGTTTGATATCGAGTTTGACCAGATCGGTTTCGCGGTAGTCGAGCACGTGATAGTCGAACGACGCGTAGCCGCGGGTCATGGATTTGAGTTGATCGTAAAAATCGAACACGATCTCGGCCAGGGGCATGTGGAAAATGATTTCCAGGCGGGTCGGGGTGAGGTAGTGTTGTTTGATCAGGATGCCGCGTTTTTCCATACACAGCGACATGATATTGCCGATGTAGTCGGGCTTGGTGATGATCTGGGCATAGATGTAGGGTTCTTCGGCGCTTTCGAGGTGGTTGGGGTCGGGCAATTCGGTGGGTTGGTGTACCACGAAACGTTTGCCCTTCATATCAGTGGCGAAATAGGTTACGTTGGGCACTGTCGTGATGATGTCCTGGTCGAATTCGCGCTGGAGGCGTTCCTGCACGATTTCGAGGTGCAACATGCCGAGGAAGCCGCAGCGGAAACCGAAGCCGAGCGCGGCGGAGGTTTCGGGCTCGAATACCAGCGAGGCGTCGTTGAGCTGGAGTTTTTCGAGCGAGTCGCGCAGGTCTTCAAAATCGTCGTTGTCGAGCGGATACACCCCGGCGAATACCATGGGCTTCACCTCTTCAAAGCCTTTGATGGCGTATTCGGCGGGTCGGCCGAGTTGGGTAATCGTATCGCCCACCTTGATCTCGCGGCTCACCTTGATGCCGGTGATGACGTAGCCTACGTTGCCGGCGCTGAGTTCGGCAGTTTCGAATTGTCCCATTTTGAGCACGCCGACTTCTTCCGCCACCACCTCTTTCTCCGTCGCCATAAACTTGATCTTGTCGCCTTTTTTCAGGGTACCGTTCATGATCCGGACATAGGCGATAACGCCCCGGTAGGAGTTGAACATGGAGTCGAAGATCATGGCCTGCAGCGGCGCCTCGGGGTCGCCTTTCGGCGCATGGATACGGTCGACAACGGCGGCCAGGATTTCCGGAATACCCTCGCCGGTTCGGCCGGAGGCTTTCAGAATATCGTCGCGGTCGCATCCGATCAGGTCGATGATCTGGTCCTGCACCTCTTCGATCATGGCGCTCTCCATGTCGATCTTGTTGATGATCGGGATGATTTCCAGATCGTGATCGACCGCCAGGTAAAGGTTGCTGATCGTCTGGGCCTGAATGCCTTGTGTGGCGTCGACGAGCAACAGCGCGCCTTCGCAAGCGGCGATGGAGCGGCTCACTTCGTAGGAAAAATCGACGTGACCCGGGGTATCAATCAGGTTAAAGATAAATTCCTCGCCGGTTGCCGGGTGTACGTAGCGCATCTGGATGGCGTGGCTCTTGATGGTGATGCCGCGCTCCCTTTCGAGGTCCATGTTATCGAGTGCCTGATCCTGCATATCGCGTTTGCTGATCGTATTGGTGTATTCCAGCAGACGGTCGGCCAGCGTGCTTTTGCCGTGGTCGATGTGTGCGATAATGCAGAAGTTGCGGATATTTTTCATGCAGAATGAATGTCTTGTTCAAAGCGGGCGCAAAGGTAGCGCTTTGAAACGGGTTCAGGGGGGATTTTAGCCCTCACAATGGTCAAATTTTTAGGAAAAATCAGAATTCCACCTTCCGGTAGATAAGGTCCAGGGCCAATTGCAAACCGACCGATTTCAAATTCACCGCCGCTTCCAGCCCCCGTACTTCCGCTTCCCGCCACAGATCGGGCGCTTCCCGGAAAAAACTAATGACGTGCGGAACATCCTGGCGCACCAAAACATACTCCTTGAACGAAGGCAGGCTGCGGTACTCTGTAAATTTCAAACCCCGGTCATAAGCCTCCGTACTCGCTGAAAGCACCTCGACGATCAGCAGGGGATTGACGATGGCCTGTGCCATTTCTTCGGCGACCACCGGCGCATCCGCCACCACGACGGCATCGGGGTACAGGTAATAATGGTAGTCGGGCAGGTAGATTTTTTGGTCGCTGCCGAAGACATCAAAACTTTTACTGTCTCGAAAAACATTGTGAAGTTCGGCAAAAATATTGCCTGAAATACGGTTGTGGGATATACTTCCGCCGGCCATACGTTTTAGTTTTCCATTGTAGAATTCGTGCTTTTCACCCGTACGCGCTTCCGTGCGGAGGTATTCCGCAACGCTGTAAATGATATCCGCCTGTGCTGCCTGAGCTGTCATCCTGTGTTGATTTATTGGACAAATGTACTTAAAAACCGCGCTTTTTGCAATACGCCGGCTTTACCCGGCGTGAAAGAAATACGGCTGCACGTGCAGCAAATCCCGCCGTTTTGTCCCCAATTTTAAAAAAAATCGCTTATGAACCACAAACTGCTGCTCTGCGCGGCCCTGATGCTGGCTGCCTGGTTTCCCCTCTCTTCCCAGTCTCTGTTCGATTCCATCCGCGTTGCCCGCAGTGGCGAGGTGTTTTTTGCCACGGGAGAGGCGGCACTCTCTGCCGAAGCGCGAACGACCCTCGATACCCTTTGCACATTTTTCCTGCGCAACCGCCGCGCCGAAGGGATTCGTATCACGGCCCATACCGATTCCATTGGCTCACCCGACAAGAACCTGGCGCTTTCCCAAAACAGGGCCGACTCGGTGCGCGCAATCCTGCTGCAGCGCGGTATTCCCCCTGAAAAAATTACCCTGGACTTTTTCGGCGAAAGCCGGCCGGTATCCGCCAACGACACCGAAGAAGGTCGCCGGCGCAACCGCCGCGCCACAATCGATGTGCTCGTCCGGATTCCCATGACCAGCCTGTCAGGACGGGTAGTAGACCAGGAAACCGGGAAAGGCGTACTTGCCACTGTCGTGTTTACGTACAAAAACCTGTCGGATTCCACTCAAACCGATAGCGCCGGCAAGTACACGGCCCGACTGCCCGAAAACATCCCGGTCAAAGTCGACGCTTTCGCCCAGGGCTACTTTTTTGAATCCGCCATGCGCAACACCTTCGGCTCGAAGGAAATGGTGAAACGGATGGCCGAGGAAAACAAAAAGGAAATCCGCCTGCAGCCCGCACGCCCCGGTCAAAAAGCCGTATTGAAGAATTTTTATTTCAAAGGCGGGATGCCCATCCTGCTCGAATCCAGCAAGCCGCAATTGCCCAAAGTGCTGAGATTCATGCAAATAAACCCCGACATAAAAATCGAGATCGCGGGGCACATCAATGTGCCTTTCTCCCGCAATGGCGACGAGACCCCGCTCCAGCCAGACGACCTTAACTGGGAACTCTCCGAAAAACGCGCCCAAACAGTGTACAACTACCTGCTCGAACACGGCATTTCGCCCGATCGAATGACCTGGAAAGGCTACGGCAATTCTCAAATGGTAAAACCCTACGCCAAATACGAGTCCGACATGGAACTCAACCGCCGGGTGGAAATCAGGGTGCTGGAAAAATAAAATAGTTTTGGTGTCTTAGACTTGATGCTTTGCTCGTTTTGTTTTTTAATATCTCACATTGCCTTTCGGTTTTCGACCATTCTTTTCCTCGTAATCTTTGATATATTTCGTTTCTATTCTCTGGCAGCCTTTTTTCCCGGTATATCAAAAATGATGATTCTGCCGAAGAAACGCGCCCATTCGTAAAGGCGGTTGAGAAATGAAACTTGTTTCCGCATACGACTTGACATACCATCTTTACCAATCGGCTCGAAGCTGATACCATACTTAAACACGTCCTCACCTTCTTTATCGATGATCTCGTAAAGATGGCGTGGTTTCATATTTTGATTAGATTTGTTATCAGGCATTATTAATCCCAAGCTTTTTTATTGCTGTAAGTCTCATAACTAACCGTAGGAGAGTATTCGAATACTCGCCCTGTTTTGAGTTCGTATGCTTGGTCAGGCAAATTTAAAATAGGTTCAAAGCTAATGTCGGCGGGAAATTCGGATGGATTTTGAAGCACTTTATCAAAATATGCTTTCCCTTCGGCAACAACAGCACATCTTATATAGAGAAAGTCATCAACCGATAAGTAGTCGTCACCTTCATTCTTTAAATATGCTTCGCCGTGCAAGCGAGTATCTAATTGGTATAACTTCTCCGATAGTTTGTCGGCGAAAAGATAAATATTGACCACGGGCATGTCTGCCAACTTCTTAATCGCAGGAGCCAGTATCTCGTCCGATTCTTCCTTCGACCAATCGAAAAGGCCAATAATCTGCCATAAGTCGGCATCTGAAAAAATCTCAACCTTTGATTTTTTATCAGGTATCCGAATTTCGATTTCCGCATCATCTGAAATTTGTTGACCTAAATCGTGAAAAAACTGGCTATTTAGGTCATTTATGTTGACTTTCAGAATTGTTGCCATATAAAAACTGTTTTGTTCACGCAAAGGTAAGCGTTTTTTCAGGGATGGAAAATGTTTGTATGATATCGCCCCCCAAAAAACATCTCGTATCATTTCTATAGTTGCGTTTCTGTAACGACAAGGTTTCCATTTCCATCATATTTATATGTATATTTTGTTAACTTGGGAACCGGCATCCCAATTTTCTTAATCACTTCGAATGTTAATATATCTGTCTGATTAAATTGATATGAAATTTGTCGAAAACCAGCAGGCGATTCATCAAAGTAGACAAAATCAAGAAAATGCCAGTAGCCATTAGTTTTTTTATATAAATAAAAATATGTACTATTAAAAGGTTCCAAATAACTATAACAAATGAAAGTGCATAAAGTATCATTTTTAAACAGGGTTTTTATTATCCATTTTTCATCTTTCCTTCCACATATTGTGTCGTTTTCATTATTATCGATTACAAATAGAACAGGGCTCAGACCTTGCGAATCTTGTACAACTGATACATTTTGCCCGTCATTAACATACGTATATATTTCTACTTGTCCGATAGAGCATAAATATTTTATTAAAAACAAAAAAAGAAATAAATTTTTCATATTTTAATATCAATTTTATCATCGAATTTTACAACTACATGGTTGTCAAAATCAAACCACTGGACATTTTTGAAAAGAGGCGGGAGAAGCCAGATTTTCGTGTTTTTTCACGACATGATAATCAATGCTTCCCCCGCACTTACGCAAATTTAGCATGTTTAAAAATTTCGGCGTAGGCCAAAAGAGGCCATCGGCATATCTTGGAGTATATCTTCTATGATTTTTAATTAATTAACAGAGAAGTATGAAAGAACAGATAATTTACAACCGTACAACTGATCAGGCGGTACAGGCGCACATCAAAATTCTATTATTAAGGAAGGGATTCGTTATGAAAGTAGTTATCCAGGCTATGGTAAGGGTAGTTTTTAAATTTGGCTTACTTTGCCTTTTATGCGTTGCTATATCTAACAAGGCTATTTGCCAGAGCATGCTGTTTTCCAATGAAAGTATTTCTGTAGGAGTAAGATTTGAAGAGATTGGAAGTGATAGTCTTAACTTTTTTTCAAGTTTAACTAATTCGTCTAATGACACGATATGGCTATCAATCGATAATGCTAACTATATTAATAAATCAAATAAAATAATCAAAATATATTTTGGGTGGGATCAAGAAAATCCTCATGATTTAATAAGGGTAGCGGCTTTGTGTCCCAACGCTCAAATTATTATTGAAGATAAAATACCAAGGGCGGATGTTTTGGGTGTCTATGTTTTGTGTAATTATATTAATGACCGCAATTGCATAACACGAGATAGCGTGTCCGGCGGAGGGCATTTATTATGTGGAAAATGGGCTGAATTTGCTGTTAGCAACTTAATAGTAAGTGAAAAATAAATTTTGTAGCACATCCTGCTTAAAAAAGAGGTTGAAACAAAACGAACCGATCTCCGCCTTGAGAATATTATGGTATACCCAACGGAAAGTGGTTTGCAAAATCCGACAATATGAAAGTTGAACGTCGGGAGAGACTCCAACGCTTGTTTATGTACTTTGATATTTTTGAAAAAGTCGAGTATAGTCAGGGCAAACGTATTAAAATCTTCATCGGCTTAGAAAAGGAAAATAGGGGAAGAGGTCGGCAAGGCCCTGTTGGCCATTTATCTTGTGGATTAAGGAAAAACCCTTTTGAAAATCCGCGCCAATCCGGGGCATCCGTGTCATCCGCGTGGCTATCCGCACTTCCGAAACCCTCGAAAAAGAAACGAGTAAACACGAGGTATAAACAAGGATCACGGGGAATGAATAGCCACGCGGATGACACGGATGCCCCGGATTGACGCGGATTTTTTGCTTCGCACACCTGATTTATCCCTCGAAACGGCCGGCCTGATTCCCAAAATAATGTTTGGAGTAATCACCTGCTTTCGTACCTCTGTCAGTTATTATTTTAATGCGTTTGCCCTGTGATAGCCCCCCAAAAACATCTCGCATTATTTCTATAGTTGCGTTTCTGTAACGACAAGGTTTCCATTTCCATCATATTTATATGTATATTTTGTTAACTTGGGAGCCGGTCTTATAATATTTTCAATTACTTCGAATGTTAATATATCTATCTGATTATATTGATATGAAAATTGTTGAAAACCAACAGGCGACTCATCATAATAGACTGAATCAAGAAAACGCCAGTAGCCATTAGTTTTTTTATATAAAAAAAATATGTTCTGTTAAAAGGCTCCGAATAACTTTGAGTTATAAAAGTGCATAAAGTATCATTTTTAAATAAACTTTTTATAACATAATTTCTATCTTCCATAAAGCATATTGTGTCGTTCTCATTATTGTCAATTATAACAAAAGTTGTATTTTGCGAATCTCGCATAACTGATACACTTTGCCCGTCATTAACATAGGCATAGATTTCTACTTGCCCAATAGAATGAAAATAATTTATTAAAAAAAACAAAAGAAGTAAATTTTTCATATTTTTAGCATACGTTAAGAGATACAATCTCTTTCTAATGTTAATTTTAATCAGCATGAAATGGTCATGTAGTAAATGACAATGTTGGGCCGGGTTTTCCATGAGCCACCTTATCCACAGTGGCTGATGTTAAATTTAGGTTTAAAGTACAACCAAAGTTCTGAAAACGGTATAGGTCAATTTGTGAACCAGGTCATTTCCTACGTGAATGCGCTCGAACAATGATTATAACGGCCACGGAGGCAACCCAAGGCCCGCTTGTCCCAAGCCCGAAAACAGTCAAACCGTCGGGTGGAAATCAGGGTGCTGGAAAAATAGCCGGGCCGCTCAAAAAAGATAATTCACGGTCAAATTAAAACGGTATGCCGGCAAAAGCAGGCCGGGCGTGCGCACCCGCACCTTGTCGCCGTCGATGTCGGCAGAAAGTTTGGGACCAATCAGCGGGATGTGTTCTACGGCCTCCTGCACCTTGTCGCGAAATTCGACGACATCGTTGTTCGGATCGGTGCTGGAATAGGTCAGCGAGCCGCGCATCCATTTCAAATCCACGCCGGCGATCGTCGCGTCGAGACTGATCTGCTTGCCCAGGCGGAACTGCAGCCCGGCAGAGGCGCCGAAACCAAAACCGCCGAACGCGCCGACGACCTTCGTTTGTCCCTGACTTTCAGGGTTTTCAGTCGTGTGGGTAAGCCATACCCGGTTGTAGCGGGCATAGGGCGCCAGGTAAAAACCCCGGGGCGCTTCGGCGCCGATGTAAAAGCGGTTTTCGGCGATCATGCCGAAGGAGCGAAATTCGTTGGTGCGGGTTTTGCCGCCGCCCTCGATCCGGATATCCTCCGTCAACCAGCGCGGCGCGGCGGTACGGCGCGGGATACCCACAATGACCGATACCGACTTGTCTTCGGCATAGGCCCACTCGCCGTGCAGATTGACCTTGCCGCTGGGCAACATCAAGCTGAATGGCGCCAGGCCCACCGAAAAACGCTGTTCCGGCTCCGACGAGCGGCGGCGAAACTGGGCATGACTATCAGGGACAAAAAGGATTTGGCAGAGCAATAAAAGGGTCAGGCTTTGAAAAAAACGGTTCATGGTTGTCTGTATCTATTGTGTTATTCAAACGAAAACGCGCGCCCCGGATTGCCGGAGCGCGCGTTAAGGACAAGTTATTACGGAAGGAAATCCGGGTCAGGACTTCCGCCACTTGATCGAACAACCGATGGCTTTGGTTTCTTTGGTAGCCACTTCTTTACCTGCCAGCAGGGCATCGACGGCGTTTTCCACGTATTTCTCGGTTACGCCCGAGGGGTCTTCCGAATTATCGTCGATCGCGCCGATATACCGCACGGTACGCGCGGCGTCGAGTACGTAAACATGCGGCGTGCGGGTGGCGCCGTAGTTTTTGGCGACCTCCTGCGTCTCGTCGTAGAGGTACAGAAAGGGATACTGTTTGGCTTTGGCGCGCTCCTTCATTTTGTCAAAACTGTCGCCCGGCTGCACGTTTTTATCGTTGGGATTGATGGCGACCACGGAAAATCCAAGCGGCGCATATTTTTTGTGCAGTTCGATAATGCGGTCTTCGTAGGCCTGGGCGTAGGGACAGGCATTGCAGGTAAACACCACAATATAGCCTTTGGCGCCCTGAATACCGGCCAGCGAATGTTGGGTACCATCGACGTTGGTCAGTTTGAAATCGGCGGCAGTATCGCCGATCCCGTAGCCGGTTCCGATCAGGGGGCGGAAAGCCGTGAAAACAAGCGCTGTCAGCATAAACAGGCCGAAAGAGAGTAGTTTTTTCATGGAAATTGAATTTTTATAAGTACTTCATTAAATTTATTTCAGCATTTGCCATCTCCGTCAGCACGCTACAAAGTCAAGGAACCAGGCAGTTAAAATTTAGCCCCTCCCGAAAATAACATACTGAAAAACAGCACAATAGCACATTCCCACATTCCCACATTAGCACATTAACGAAGCGCAGCCTCCACTTCCTTCCGCAGCGTTTCGTAATCGAGTTGCTGCTCAAAAAAGCGCTCCACGCCCTTCGCGGGGCACACGATCAAAGTCGCCGGAATGGCGCCCGACCACTCCGGACTAACGGAATCGATCCATTTGTTCGGGTTGGATTCGTCCATAAAAACGACCTGGCTGCGCAGTTTTTTCTTTTGGACAAATGGCCGCACGCGCGTATCGACGTCGCGTTTGAAATCGGTGCAAACCAGAATGACCTGTACCGGCCGGCCGGCGTATTCCGCCGTGATTTTTTCAAACGCCGGCAGCTCCGCCACGCAGGGCTGGCACCAGGTCGCCCAGAAATTGATCACCCGTACGGTATCTCCGGCGGGAGCTTTCCAGCGGGCGATCTCGTCCGCTTTGACAAAAACAATATCCTGTGCCGTCGAAGCGAATGGCGATACAAGCAGTAATAATAGCAGTAGTCGCAACATGAAGACTAAGAACGCCCGGATACCCGGAAGGTTGATCCCCGATTCGACAGAGGCTGACTTTTGCAGCGTTTTTGCCCGGTTCGAGCGCTTTTTTACACAGCATTTTACCATAAAATCTTTCCTGCCTCCCGCTTTTTGACGTATTCCTGACCGCCGATCCGCCCCCCTGCCCTATCCTTGCGCCTCGAAAATAAACTACCGAACCCATGCGTCTTTTTGTTCTTTCCCTGTCGCTGCTCAGCGTCTTTTTTGTACAAGCCCAAACCGAAACCCGGCCGGGCCCCGTCGAGTCCAAACACCTCCGCAATATCCGTCAGCTCACCTACGGCGCCGACAATGCCGAAGCCTACTGGAGCCCCGACGGACGCTGGCTCACTTTCCAAAGCAACAACCCCAAATGGGGCCTCCCCTGCGACCAAATCTACATCATGGACGTCGCCAAAGCCGCCAAAGACTCGACTTACCGCCCCACCAACGTCAGCCAGAACCACGGCCGCACCACCTGCTCCTATTTTATGCCCAACAGCAAAAACGTGCTCTTCGCCAGCACCATGAGCGCCGGCGATACCTGCCCCGCCGTGCCCGACCTGCGCGCCGGCGGCAAATACCTGTGGCCGATCTACAAATCCTACGACATCTATGTGGCCGACCGAAAGGGCCGCATCGTCAAACGCCTCACCAATTCGCCCGGCTACGACGCCGAAGCCGTGCTCAGCCCCAAAGGCGACAAAATCCTTTTCACCAGCGACCGCAGCGGCGACCTCGAACTCTGGACGATGGACCTCAACGGCGGCAACCTCAAACAAGTCACCTTCGACCTGGGCTACGACGGGGGCGCTTTTTTCTCACCCGACGGCTCCAAAATCGTTTTCCGCGCCAGCCGCCCCAAAACGGAAGAAGAAATCAGGGAATACAAAGACCTCCTGAAACAGGGCCTCGTCGCCCCGACCAACATGGAAATCTTTGTCTGTAATGTCGACGGCTCCAACCTGCACCAGGTGACCCAACTGGGCAAAGCCAACTGGGCGCCCTATTTCCACCCCGCCGGTAAAAAAATCATCTTCTCCAGCAACCACCACTCCAAACGCGGCTACGACTTCCAACTCTACATGATCAACGAAGACGGTACCGGCCTGGAACAAATCACCACCGAAAGTATCTTTAACTCTTTCCCCATGTTCTCGCCCGACGGCAAACGTATCGCCTTCTGCTCCAACCGCAACAACGGCGGCACCCGCGATACGAACGTGTTCGTGGCCGACTGGGTGGATTGATCCCAAAAGTCATCTTTCCGAATAAAATTTCACACAAAGCCGCAAAGCGCGCCGGAATGCAAAATTCTTGGCGCGCTTTGCGGCTTTGCGTAAAATAATATCGCGAGGGTTTTCCTTCCAGGTCGTCGCTATTTCGACGGGATTCGGTACCTTTGCCCCATCATTTCAACGCACGGCCTATGCTTACCGCTACCTCGCCCAACGGGCACTCCGAAAACCCGACACAGCCCATGAGCACGCAACTGAATACCATCGAAGAGGCGCTCGCCGACATCCGCGAAGGGAAAGTAATCATCGTGGTCGACGACGAAGACCGCGAAAACGAGGGCGATTTTATCTGCGCCGCCGAAACTGTTACCCCCGAAATCATCAACTTCATGGCAACCCACGGGCGCGGGCTCATCTGCACGCCGCTCGAAGAACGCCGCGCCGACGAGCTCGATCTGCCCCTCATGGTCAATGCCAATACAGCCCTTCACGAAACGGCCTTTACCGTCTCCATCGACCTGATCGGGCACGGCTGCACCACGGGCATCAGCGCCTACGACCGCGCCACAGGCATCCGCCACCTGACCAACCCCGCCGCCAAAGCCAGCGATTACGCCCGCCCCGGCCATATTTTCCCCCTGCGCGCCAAAACCGGCGGCGTATTGCGCCGCACCGGACATACCGAAGCCGCCGTCGACCTGGCCCGCCTGGCCGGACTGGCGCCCGTGGGCGTGCTTGTCGAAATTCTCAATGCCGACGGTACCATGGCCCGCCTGCCGCAATTGATCGAAGTAGCCCGCCATTTCGACCTGAAAATCATCTCCATCGACGACCTGGTCGCCTACCGGATGCGCACCGAACGCCTGATCCGGCGCGAACTCAGCACCACCATGCAAACCATCCACGGCGAATTCGAAGCCACGGTGTTTACCGACCTGTCCAGCGGCGACACACACCTGGTACTGAAAAAAGGCGAATGGAAAGAAGACGAACCGGTGCTCGTACGCGTACACTCCTGGTCCGAAACCGGCGGTATTCTGGGCAACCTGCTGGCCGATTATGGCCACCAGATTCATTGTTCCTTAAAAATGATCGCCCAGGCCGGCAAAGGCGCGTTTGTGTACCTGCGCCAGGGCGACAAAGCCAACCTGCTCGCCAAACTCAAACTGTACAAACAATTGCAGGACGAAGGCGAACCCGAGAAATTCGAACTGCATACCAGTATTGGCAAGAAAGACTTCGGCGTGGGCGCACAAATCCTGCGCGAACTGGGTATTTCCAAAATCCGCCTGCTGACCAACAACCCCAAGCCGCGCACGGGTTTTATCGGCTACGGACTTGAAATCGTGGAAAATGTGCCCTACGGCGACAATCTGAAGGTCTGATTACTGCTGCTGCGGCAAATAGATCAAAGTCGCCGAGTTCTCCGGTCTGAACAAGTCAGCTGCCGTCTGGCGGAGTTCTTCCGGGGTGACCGCCAGGTAGGTATTGACCTCCTCGTTCATCCATTCCGCCCCGTTCAGGATTTCATAAAAACCGAGGTTTTGTGCCTTGTTGAGCACGCTGGTTTCTGAAAACACCACCGTGCTTTCAAAGCGGTGCTGAATTTTGGTCAGCTCCCGGCGGTCGATCGCCGTCGTGCGCAATTGCTCCAGTTCCGCCCAGATGGCCGCCAGCGCTTCATCCGGTGAAATACCCTCCGAGGGCCGCCCTTCGATCACCAGCAAACCCGGATCAAGGTTGCCCGTCACGTAGGCATCGATGGTTGAAAAAAGCCGATGCTCTTTTAATAAACGGCGGTACAAACGCGACGACTGCCCTTGTGCCAATACGTCGGCCAGCAAATCGGCGGCATAAAAAGCCGGATCGAGACGGGATGCCGTGCGAAAAGCCAGGTAAACGGCCGGGACAGGTACGTTGGCATGCAACTCGCGGCGTTGAGGCGCCGTTTGGGGCGGCTCGGGCGGCAAATTCCGGTGCGGCGCCGGCCCGGCAGGGATACCGCCAAACCACTTTTCCACCAGTTTGATCGCCTCCCCGGCCTCGACATTGCCCGCGATGCTCACGACAGCATTGTTGGGGCAGTACCAGTTTTGGTAAAAAGCGCGTACGTCGTCGAGTGTGGCGTTTTCCACGTGCTCGGGCTTCAAGCCGATCACCGGCCAGCGGTAGGGATGCTCGCGAAACATGAGTTCCGACAAGTGGTGCCAGGAATCTCCATAGGGTTCGTTCAGGCAGGTTTCCTTGAATTCCTCCACCACCACCTTGCGCTGCACCTCGAAAGGGCGCTTGCCGATGTTGAGCGCCAGCATACGGTCGCTTTCGAGCCAAAGGGCCGTTTCGAGGTTTTCCCTGGGCAGTATTTCGTAAAAAGTCGTGTAATCGTTGGTTGTGTAGGCGTTGTTCTCACCGCCCGCCCGCTGCAACGGATCGTCAAAATCCTTGACGTTTTTGCTGCCTGCAAACATCAGGTGCTCGAACAGGTGCGCAAAGCCCGTTTTATCGGGCTGCTCGTCGCGCGAACCGACGTAATACAACACATTCACAGCCACCAGGGGCGTGGAATGATCCTCGTGTACCAACACGCGCAAACCATTGGGAAGAATTTCCCGGGTAAAATGAACCATAGTTACTTGAATGCCTACTCTTCCTGTGCCTGTTTGATCAATGCGTCGGAGTCTTTGATAAGTTGTTCCAGCTGGCGCTGCAATTCCGCTTTCCGGCGCTGCTGGTCGGCGGTTTTAGCCGCCTGGTTTTGTTCGGCCTTGGGGTCGGCTTTTATACCTTTTTTCGGAGCGGCCGGCGCCGACTGAATTTGCTGGTCGATGGATTCGATGCTGTCCAATTCAGTTTGCAGGGCTGCTTTGCGGCGTTCCAGTTCGTCGAGCCGTTTGATGATTTTGCCATCGACGTTTTCTGCCTGTTCGCGAATGGCGCGGTAAGCGCCGCCCAGTTTGTCGAGCACGCCGTCGTATTTGCCGGCGTCGAATTTGTCTTTTTCGGCGCTGACCAACTGGCCGACTTCCACGAAGACATTGCCCACACTTTTAAAAATGCCCTTGGCTTGTTTTTGTTCCTCTGTGGTGCCGAAGAAACGGTTGTACACAAGGATGGCCACGATCAGCAGCAGTCCGATTTTAAGCAGGTTACGGATCATAGTGTTTTGTTTTTGTTGCACAAAAATACACCCCTGCGGGGAAAGAATCAGAAGCCGACAAAAAAACGCGCCGGGAGGGCCCCCGGCGCGTCGCTCGCAAATATTAACCAAAACTGTTACAGTCTATTAGCGCTGTACCGCGAGTTTCACCGTGCGAGCGCCCGAATCGGACAGCACTTCGAGGTGATACATACCCGCGCTCAGGGTGCTGACGTCGAGGCGTTGTACGGCTTCGCCGGCGCTCAGCAGACCGAATTCACCTTCGAGTACCATGCGGCCCGTGTTGTCGTGCAGGCGGTAGCGCAACGCTTCCGGCTCGCTCAGCGTGAGGCGTACGTAGCTCTCTTCCGAAGCCGGGTTCGGCGTGAGTTGCAGGCTGGTCAGCTTGCTGTCGAGTTCGTTGGTATTGACAAACTCGGGCAGCGGGAACGTGAAGCCGTCGGCCAGCGCGACCCATACTTCAAAGCCCGGATCGCCGCTGAGATAGCCGCTGGCAAACACCGTGGCGGCCTGTCCGGCAAGGCTGGATACGTCGGCTACGTACGTCTTGACGATGGTGTTGTTGTCGTTGGCCGGCGTCACCTGGATGACGTATTCGGCCGGCGGCACCGACAGGTAGTTGCTGAATTCTCCGAATTCGACATTGTCGATAATGACCGGTCCGGCAGCCAGTTTGACGTCCACTTCGGGTGCGTCGGGCGAGCCATGGAACAGGGCAAAATCCACCGTGCCGGCCGTCAGCGCGCGGTCGCGGCCGTTTTCATTGATAAACAGACCGAAACCGGGGTTGCCACCGACAACGCCTGCCGCCATGATGACGTAGGATTTGCCGGTTTGCAATTCGTCGACGTCGAGGGTGTAAATCGCGTCGTTCGAACTCGTGCTGTTCGCCGGAGCGACGCCCAGCGTGAAGGGTACGCGCGCCGGCAGGAAACCAAACGGCGTGGCCTGACGGAATTCAAAGTCGTCCAGAATCTGGGCCTCATCGAAATACACGTCTACGGTAGGCTCGGGCGAGTTGTGGATCACCTGTGCGCGGGCAAATGCCGGCAGCGGGAACACCGTACCGTCGGGCAAAGCCATCAGGAGATCGAATTCGGGATCGTCGTTGAGGATACCGGTGGCAAACACCACACCGACCAAACCTTCGAGGCCCGTGAAGTCGCCGCCCCAGGTACCGACGATGGTATTCGGCGCGCCGGTCAGGCTGACGTCGAGCAGGTATACATCGGGAATAAGACCTACGTAGGGCGTAAATTCACCGAACGCCAGATTGCTCACCAGCGGACCGCTGCCGCCAACCGGCGTCACATCTACATTCGGCGCG
The DNA here is from genome assembly GCA_016787345.1 of Saprospiraceae bacterium. Classification (GTDB taxonomy): domain Bacteria; phylum Bacteroidota; class Bacteroidia; order Chitinophagales; family Saprospiraceae; genus M3007. The sequence goes on from JAEUUU010000001.1 coordinate 17,666, forward strand.
CCGGGCGAGCCGTGGAAGATCGAGAGTTCCATCTGGTTCGGATCTTCGGTGCGCTCACGACCGCTGTCGGTAACGAACAGGTTGAAACCGGGGGTACCGCCTACGAGGCCGGCAGCCATCACGACATAGGTTTTGCCGTTTTCAAACGTCACGGGGAACGTAGCGATCGCGTCGGCAGCCGATTGGCTGGTACCCGGCGCCACACCGATGTTGAGTTGCACACCGGCAGGCACGTAAATGAACGGCGTAGCCGTCTGGAATTCGAAGTCGTCGATCAGCAGGCCGTCGTTGGCATACACGTCGACCGTCGGCGACGGGCTGTTGTGGATCACCTGCAAACGGGCAACCTCCACAGCCGGCAGTTCGATCACCGTACCGTTGGTCAGCACGGCAAACAGACCGAAGCCGGGGTCGCCGCCCAGAATACCGCTGGCGAATACGCGTAGCGCCTGACCGCTCAATCCGGTCAGATCGGCCTGATAGGTAGCCAGGATGGTTTCAGAACCGGCCGGTCGAATGTCGAAATAGTAATTGTCGGGCGGGAGGTTCAGATAAGGCGAGAAATCGCCGTAATCGAAGTCGCTCAAAATATTGCCAATCAGACGCTCATCCACGTCGACCACAATCGGGCCGGGCGTGGGCGAACCGTGGTGTACGCTCACCTGTACGAAACCCGGCACGCCGAATTCCTGCGCATCGTCCTGGGCAAACAGGGTGAAGGGCCGCTCTGTGCTGCCCACCACGCCGCTGGCAAATACGGTGTAACGTTTGCCCGATTCAAAATTGACCGGGAAAGTGGCGATAGCGTCGGCAGCCGAGCTGCTGTTGTCGGGCGCCACACCAATATTGATATTGCGGTCAGCCGGTACGGTGACAAACGGCGTGGCCGTGCGGAACTCGAAGTTATCCAGCAGGCGCGTGTTGCCGGCGTATACGTCGACCGTCGGGCTGGGCGAGTTGTGTACGATTTGCACGCGGGTAACCGGCGTCTGCGGCAGCGCAACCACTGTACCGTTGGGCAGGGCGGCATACAGACCGAACGAAGGAACGCCGTTGATAAATCCACTGGCGAAGACATACGCGGCCTGGCCGGCCAGACCGCTCAGGTCGGCGCGGAAGCTCACGGCGACGTCCGGGCTGCCAGCTGCGCGTACGGCCAGGTCATATACGTCGGCCGGCAGGTTGAGGTAGCCGGTGAATTCACCGTAAGCCAGGTTGCTCACGATGTTGTCGGCAACGAAAACCGCGTCGACGTCCACGGCCGGGGCATTGGTCGAGCCGTGTAGTACGGCGACGTCCACCTGGCCGGCATTGAGGGCCGTTTCACGGGCATTGTCGTTTACAATCAGCGTAAACGGCGTCGTCGGGTTGCCAATCAGGCCCGAAGCAGTAACAATGTAGGTTTTGTTGGCTTCGAAAGTGAGGTCGAAACTGACCAGCGCGTCATTTACCGAAGTACTCGTAGACGGCGCGACAGCCACCGATATGGGCGTATTGGCCGGTGCATCATCAAAAGGCGTAGCCGTGCGGAACGCAAAATCGTCGGCAGCCAGTTCACCATTGATGTACACGTCGACCAGCGGCGCCGAAGGACTGTTGTGGATCAACTGCACGCGGGCAAAAGCCGGCGCTACGTACACCGGGAACTCTACCACCGTGCCGTTGGGCAAAGCAGCAAACAGGCCGAATGCGGGTGTGCCGTTCAGCAGGCCGCTGGCAAATACGCGGGCTGCGCCACCGGCCAGACCACTGAGGTCCACTTCGTAGGTCACCAGCACGTCGGGCGAACCGGCGGGTTTGATCTGTACCAGGTAGTTACCGGGAGGAACAGACAGATAAGGCGTGAATTCGCCGTAGGCCAGGTTGGTCACTACGTCGCCCAGACCCACCACGGCCACGTCGACAGCCGGGGCGTCGGTCGAGCCGTGCAATACGTTGAAATCCACCTGCGTCGGCAACAGGGCTGCTTCGCGGGCGTCGGCGTCGGCGATCAAAGTGAAGGGCGTCGTCGGGTCACCCACGATGCCAGAGGCCGTCACGGCGTAGGTCGCATTGGCGGCAAAGGTCACGTCGGCAGTAAATACAGCATCAGCGGCAGAAGTGCTGTTTTCAGGAGCAATTGCCAGTGTAATATTCACCTCGGCGGGCACGTCGATAAACGGCGTAGCCGTGCGGTAGGCAAAATTATCGAGCAACAACGCGCCGTTAGCGTACACGTCGACCGTGCCGCTGGGGCTGTTGTGGATCACCTGCAGGCGTGCCGTGGCGGGCGGCGCTACGTACACCGGGAACTCCACCACCGTGCCGTTGGGCAAAGCAGCAAACAGGCCAAAAGCGGGCGTGCCGTTCAGCAGGCCGCTGGCAAATACACGGGCCGCGCCGCCAGCCAGACCACTCAGGTCCACTTCGTAGGTCACCAGCACGTCGGGCGAACCGGCGGGTTTGATCTGTACCAGGTAGTTACCGGGAGGAACCGACAGATAAGGCGTGAATTCGCCGTAAGCCAGGTTGGTCACCACGTCGCCCAGACCCACCACGGCCACGTCGACAGCCGGGGCATCGGTGGAGCCGTGCAACACGTTGAAATCCACCTGCGTCGGCAACAGGGCTGCTTCGCGGGCGTCGGCGTCGGCGATCAAAGTGAAGGGCGTCGTCGGGTCACCCACGATGCCAGAGGCCGTCACGGCGTAGGTCGCATTGGCGGCAAAAGTCACGTCGGCAGTAAATACAGCATCAGCGGCAGAAGTGCTGTTTTCAGGAGCAACTGCCAGTGTAATATTCACCTCGGCGGGCACGTCGATAAACGGCGTGGCCGTGCGGTAAGCAAAATTATCGAGCAACAACGCGCCGTTGGCGTACACGTCGACCGTGCCGCTGGGGCTGTTGTGAATCACCTGCAGGCGTGCCGTGGCAGGCGGAGTGTACACCGGAAATTCCACCACTGCGCCGTTGGGCAAAGCGGCAAACAGACCGAAAGCGGGCGTACCGTTCAGCAGGCCGCTGGCAAATACACGGGCCGCGCCGCCAGCCAGACCGCTGAGGTCAACTTCGTAGGTCACCAGCACGTCGGGCGAACCGGCGGGTTTGATCTGTACCAGGTAGTTACCGGGAGGAACCGACAGGTAAGGCGTGAATTCGCTGTAGGCCAGGTTGGTCACCACGTCGCCCAGGCCCACCACGGCCACATCGACAGCCGGGGCATCGGTGGAGCCGTGCAATACGTTGAAATCCACCTGCGTCGGCAACAGGGCTGCTTCGCGGGCTGCCGCGTCGGCGATCAGGGTGAAGGGCGTCGTCGGGTCGCCCACGATGCCCGAGGCTGTCACGGCGTAGGTTGCGCCGGTGGCAAAGTTGACGTTAAACGTAGCGATGGCATCGCCAGCAGACGTGCTGTTGTCGAGTGCAACACCTACATTAATATCGCGATCGGCCGGCACGTCGATGAAAGGCGTAGCCGTGCGGTAGGCGAAATTATCCACCAGCAAGGTATTGCCGGCGTACACATCCACTGTCGGATTCGGCGAATTGTGGATCAGTTGAACACGGGCGGTGGGCGTCAGGGGCAATCCCACCACCGTACCGTTGGCAAGAGCGGCATAAAGGCCGAAAGCCGGCCCGGCGCTGCCATCGAGGAAACCACTGGCAAACACGTAGGCCGACTGGCCTGCCAAAGCGCTGAGGTCAGCGCGGAAACTGGCCACTACGCCGCTGTTGCCGGTAGCGCGAACGGCGAGGTCATATTTGGCCGGGGGAAGGCTGAGATAGCCGGTGAATTCGCCGTAAGCGAGGTTGGAAACCACGTTATCGGCCACAAAAACAGCATCGACGTCGACTGCCGGGGCATCGGGCGAGCCGTGCAATACAGCGATATCGACATCGGTGGTCAGCACCGCTTTTTCACGTGCATTGTCATTGATAATCAGGTTGAAACCCGGCGTACCGCCTACAAGGCCCGAAGCGGTTACGATGTAGGTTTTGCCGTTTTCAAGGTTGACGGTAAAGTTCGCAATGGCATCAGCAGACGACGTCGAATTGTCGGGAGCGATGCCCAGGTTGATGTCGACGCCGGCCGGGAGAAAAACGAAAGGCGTGGCGGTACGGAAAGCAAAATTGTCGAGTAAAAGATCGTTGTTGGCATACACGTCGACCGTCGGGTCGGGACTGTTGTGAATTACCTGAACGCGGGCAACCGGCGTGGCCGGAAGTTCGATCACCGTGCCATCATTGAGCACGGCAATGAGCGTGAAACCGGGCGTGCTGCCGAGGTAGCCGCTGGCCAATACCCGGATGGCTTGACCGCCCAGTCCGCTCAGATCAGCCTGATAGGTGGCCACAATGTCGGCGCTGCCGGCCGGTTTGATGTCGAGATAATACACGCCGGCCGGAACGGTCAGGTAGGGCGTGAACTGGCCATAAGCGAGGTTCGACACGATCTTGTCGCCGGTGCGCACCACCACGTCGACGGCAGGGGCATCGGGCGAGCCGTGCAATACGTTCAGGGCAACCTGTCCGGCAGGAGCGGTTTCCTGAGCCGCGTCGTCGGCGATCAGGGTAAAGGCAGGTGTGCCGCCGACGACGCCCGAGGCGGTCACGGCATAGGTTTTGCCCTCCTCAAACGTCACGTCGAAAGAGGCGATCGCATCGGCAACCGAGGTACTGTTGCCCGGTGCAATGGCGAGCGTCAAGGGCAAAAACGCCGGCAAATCGAGGAATGGCGTCGCCGAACGAAAGGCGAAATCGTTGAGCGCCAGGCTTCCGTTGACGTACACGTCGACCGTCGGATCAGGCGCATTGTGAATGACCTGAACCCGTGCAAACTGGGCGTTCGCACCGACAACCGCCAGCAACAAAAAGAGCAGGGTGGTTAAAATTGGTTTCATTGTTCGTGGAAAAATGTTGGGTGAGTAGTGATAAGTGAACAGGGTAGAGGAACCTGTTTTGTTTAATAAAGTTTTTAACTCGCTCCAAATAGGTTAAACAAAAAGAGCGTTTGCCTAATTTCGACAAACGCTCTTTTGAACTTGAACAAAGCGACCCGGGCGTTTAAAACGCACACCCGACCCTGGCAAACAACATCCTTCCGGCAAATCCGAACTGTTGCGCCTGGGTACTGTACACCAAACGCCCCTGGTCGGCATTTTGCGAATGCGTGTGGCGGTCGGGATAGGTATCCAGCAGGTTATGGGCGCCCAGCGTCAGGCGCACGTTGGGCGTAAAGGCGTACGAAAGCGACAAATCCAGCACGGTTTTAGCACCGAAATCCTGGTTGAGCGATTCTACTGCACCCGTGGTATACAGGTTGTCTTCCTGGCTGTTGAAGGGATCGCGATACAAGGTGCCGCCAAAAAAACCGACGCGAACCGCCGTTTCAAAACCCTTTACGGAATACTGCGCGGCCGCAACCAGTTTGAAACGTGGCAAGGCGCCCTCGATACGGTTTTGGTCGGCAAAAGTGAGGTATTGCCCCGACTGCCCTGAACTCGCCACGATCTGGGGCGCCGCCACCTTCGGGCGGTCGTTGGCATCCCGCGTAATCCGGCTGCGGTACCAGGCGGCCTGTACATCGAAGCGCAGGGATTGCCGCTCGCCGAACGATTTCACCCAGTTCAATCCGCCCTCCACGCCCATCGAACGAATATCGACGGCATTGTCCCAAAAACTGACCGACACGACGCCCAACTGCCGCAGCGCGGTGTCGATCGCGCCGTTGTTGCCGGCCCGCAAAGGATTGGTGAGCAGGATACGGTCATCGACCGCCAGGCGCCAGGCATCCAGCGTTATCCGCAATCCTTCCACAGGTTTCAGGGTCAGGCCGGCGGAAAAGCCGAGGTTTTTTTCAGGTTTCAGGTCGCCGGATTCGTACAACTGAACCGCCTCGCTGCCTTGTGCAAATATGCCCTCCTGCCCTCGGTACAATTCTTCCACGCGGATGGTTTTGGCATAATACAATTGCTGGATGGATGGCGCCCGGAATCCCAGGCCAGCCGAAGCATGAAAAGTCACAACGGGATCGGGGCTGTAAAACAAAGCCAGTTTACCGCCCAGGGCATTGCCGAAGTCGGAATAGCGGTCGAAGCGCAGCGTACCGCTGATGTTGAACTGTCCGGCCCATTCCTGTTCCGCCCGTACGTAAGCGCCGATACTGTTGCGCCCGTGCGTACCCGTGCTGTCGTCGTAGCCGGCAAAACCCTGCGATCCGCTGGGGAACAATTGTGTAATGTTGTAATAATTCAGGTAGGATTTTTCTTCCCCCTGGCGGATGCCGAAACGTTCGAGGCGGTGCTCCAGGCCTGCGCCCAGCCTGAATCCTTCCAGTTGGTCATCGAAGCGGCGGGAAATGTCGGCCCGGGCTGTATTTTGGAAAAGTTGCATGCCGCCGGCCTCAAAATCGGTTTGGGGCTGATTGACCTGCAAGCCGTATTCCGTAAAGTTGATCGACTCGCTTACGTCAAAATCCAGGCGGTTCTGGCCGGCCACGTTGCTGATCTCCAGCGCCCATCCGCCCAGTTCTCCACGCAGTCCGGCTGCAGCGCCCAGGCTGCGGTTTTGAGATTGTATAACGGGTAAAAAGCCGTACGGGTACAGGGGTTTGACAAAACCGTCCCAGATAAACCCGGTATTCGACTCAAGCCAGTTGGGCGTATAATAGCCGGCGCTTGCTTCGCCCTTTCGTTGGGAAAAACTGCCGGTAGCGAAAAAGTCCCAGGTATCGCTCAACTGAAGTTCAAGGTTAGCCAATGCGGCGCCGCCTTTCATTTGTGCTTCCCCGATCCGGGCTTCAAAATCGTCGAGGCTGAGGGCGTTCTGGGCAAAAAAGAGGGAGTCGGTAAAACCCGAGGGCGATACTTTTCCGGTAAACGCCCCGGAGCGGTTGGTCGCGCCGCGGCTCAGGTATTCGCCGCTCAGGTTGAGCCGGCCTTTACCGCCCAGATCGACGCCGTAATGCAGGCCGGCAAACAGGGTTTGACCGTCGCTGACGGACGCGTCCGGACTTGCGGCAAGATCGTATTTCCACAGCCCGTAATTTTTATCAAAACGGCTGAATCGCTGCCCGTAGGAAACCTGCGCGTCCAATCCTGTTTTCTTTTTCAATACAATATTGACCACCCCAGCTACCGCCTCGGAGCCGTACTGGCTGGGCGCCACATCGCGCGACACCTCTATGCGCTCTACGGCCGAAGCGGGTATAGTGGCCCAATCGAAGCCCTGCGCCATGCCGCGTTGCGCCGTCTGGTCGGTGTGTACGAGGGCGCTCTGGTGCCAGCGTTTGCCATCGACGAGCACCAGCAACTGGTCGCTGCCCAGGCCACGCAACTGCACCGGATCGACGTGATCGCTGGGGCCGGCCTGCGTCTGGCGGTTGCTGGCAAACAGCGGGGAGGCGTAGTTCAGTATTTGCGCCAGTTCGAGTTGCCCGTAAGTATTGAGCAGCACAGCCACCGGAATCGTGTCGACCAGCGACCAATCGACGGCCTGCTTTTCCGCTTCCAACAGGGGCGCATTGCGCCGCAGGGTGATGTCGTATTGATTGACGGCTGTCAGTTCCACCCGGGCAGTGGCATAACCCGGCAGGGCGAAAATCAGCGTTTTGGCCGTTGCCGGTACGTTGAGGGTAAATTTACCAGCCGCATCGGTGCGGGTAATGGCGGAAGTACCCTCGGCGGAGACGGAAACGCCGGCCAGCGGACGGTTTTGTTTGCTGTCGTAATCGGTGACCTTGCCGGTCAGGGTGCGTTGGGCGGAAAGCGTCGTGGCGGCCGCGCAGAGCAACAGGGCGGCGATAAAAAGAAGGCGTTGCATTGGAATAAAGGTTGGGGGTGAAGAAATTTTGTCGCGATAAAACTAAGGGGAATTTGCGTTCAAAAAACGCAACGCCGCCTCCCGACATTCTTCCTTGCCGCCGTTTTACCCATATTTCCAAGTCATTTCTAAAAAATCAGTGCGTTACCACCAGTTTGCCTTCCCAAACAGCCCCTTCGCCGGAAATCAGTCGCAAACGCCAGAAACCTGGCGGCAAGGCATCGACGGAAAAAGAGTACTCGTCCGCTTCCACCCCTTGTTCGCGTACCACCTGCCCCAGCGGATTGATCCACACCAGCCGGCCCGCATCGGGCAGTGCAAGGGTTACGAGATGAGTTGCCGGATTGGGGAAGGGGTTCAAACTGCCGGCTACTGGCGCCTGATGGCGGGTTTTGATCACCGTCATACACGAGCCGGTGCAGTATTTGAGCACTTCGCCGGCGCTCGAAACCGCGTAGGCGGCATCGGGCGCAGGGGCCGATACATCGAGCAGGTTGGCTTCGTAGCCGCAGTTTTCGCGCACCCAGTTTTGGCCGCCGTCGGTCGTGTGCAGGATGAGCCCCTGCTCGCCCACGGCCCAGCCGTTGGAGGGGTCGGCAAATTCCATGGAGACGATCCGCCGGTCCTCCTGATAGTCGTAGCTCGTCCAGCTAAGGCCCGCATCCTCCGTGTAGAGCAGGGCGCCGGTTGGGCCTGGCAGCCAGCCCGTCGTGGCGTTAAAAAAAGTGCTTCTGCGGTTGGCCACCGGCAGTGCGGGGTTCAGCGTGTATTCCCAGTCGTTGCCGCCATCGTACGAACGCGCAATCGAACTGGTAAAATTGGGGCCCAGCCCCCGATGGCCGTTGCCGATGACCGTTTCGTCCTGCCAATACAAAAAATTGTAGACCGACAAAAGGGATGGCGTTGCCAGCGGCGTCCAGGTTTGGCCGTAGTCGTCCGTTTTTAA
>JAEUUU010000045.1 GCA_016787345.1 Saprospiraceae bacterium
AAAAAAATTCAATGAACTGGAAGAAGCGGAACAGTATGCCTTGGTAGCAACAAAGGAGCAATGGTATCCATGCCTGCACAGCGGCCACTCATTATATTTTCTCCATGTGGGCGAAGTTTGGAAATACGGCGTGACGACCAAAGGCGAGCGAGGCAGGTATCAGGATCAATTTATACTTGACAATTCAGTTTCATTTATCGTTCAATATGCAGGGACGATAACAGAATGCCTGCAAGAAGAACAAACCAAACTTTTTTACTATCCCCTACTTCCTGAAAACCTTGCCCGACCGGAAAAAGACCGGCTGATACGGCCTCCTTATAACCCGGTTTACAAATAAAACTTGCATCGTTTTATACCCATTCCTAACTTTGACAAAAATCTAACCCGTGGAAGTCGTAAAAATCGTATATCAAGAAGTGGCTGATAAGATCGACACACAATATGTCTCTGCACAGTTTCCACACGTGCAAAATGTCGGCATTGTCTTTTTGTGTACGCCGGATGAAGACGATCAGGAAGAAGACGAATGGATAGACGAAAACGGCAGGCATAATTTCACCATCCGGCTGCCATACGATCTGGTGCAGCGCTCGGCCGACGTTCGCGCACTATTGGTTGCTATTGTAAAAGAACGTTTGGGAGAGGCGGCATAGGAAACAGGGGCTCTACGCCGGCGTTCATGGCGCCCCGGAGCTGATCCAAGCTCGGCGGTATAGGAACGGCATCTTTGTAGAAATGCTACGTTCACGTTGAGCAAAAGCGGACACAAAGTGGCAGTAAACACGCTTTTTTTGCACCACTATCTGAAATTTGTTTTGCAAACATTTGACAATCAGTATTTTGAAAAACCAGGTTGTAGCCCCCTGCCAACTCCACAAAAATTAAAACCGATTGCCGGATACGCTGGCAATCGGTTTTTTGCGCTATTTTGGAATGACTTACCATCTACAACATCACTGGATAATTTAGTTTCTGATGTACTGGCTCCGTTTATTGGCCTTGTTTTCTGTGGGTCTGATCAGTTGTCATCCGTCTGCCGACCACACTAAAATGAAGCATTTTGCAGAATGCCCCTGTACCTCCCTGGCGAGCGGCGACAGTTCTGGCACCGCGCCGTACGCCAACGTACGGGGCGCTTTGCTGGCATCGAGATTTGCTTCTTTTGAAGCGCTGAAATCGGTCATCGGGATAGAATACGACAGCAGCGGGCCAGGCCATTACCGGGTCAGGGTACGGCATTGCAGCCACGATCGGGAGGTGGTCAGCGTGCTGGAGACGGGGGTCAGTCAGGGTGATTTTGCCAAAGCCCGGTACAGCGGGGGCCTGGGCGACCGCCTGGCGCTGCTTTACGGAAGCCCGGAAGCCGTGAGAAACCGAAAAGACCTGGAAAAAGCCTACACCCTGCTGAGATGGCGCTCGGAGTGGTTCGGAGAAGGCGACATCGCGTTTTTCGACCTCGCCAAAACCTCGGCTCAAAACATCAGCACGCCGGGTCTGGCTTACAAAAATGCGCGCGACAGCACGGAAAAAGGCTACATCAATTCTTTCAACCACATCACCGCACAGGCATTTATCACCTCCTGTTTTTCGGAGGAACTGGCCGATTTTATCGCCGATTCGCACGAGCGCTACCGCCATCCGGAACTGATTACCGGGGTATTTACCGCCGAACAAATCGCCAATCTGGACGAAGGGCCCCTGGACAACTACGTCGACATCATCAACAACGAATGGGGACAGGAACTCGGCAAAAACCTGCGCGACAAATACGGCATCGACCGCGCAACCCGCTGGACGCCCGAACTGCTCGCCAACTACCTCAACGACCTGCAGGCTTATTTCAGCTGGGCTTTCCAAATCGGCTTCAAACCCTTCCGGCCCGACGACGAGATCGTGCGCCGGTTTTCCAACAAACTCAACGCCGTCATGCAGGAGCGCCTCGACTTCGACAAAACCATCACCGAATAATCACAAACTGTCTTTTTCCACTTTCCTCACATGGTGCATGGGGCGGCCCCAGGAATCGAATGCGTCGTTCTCGACGGTGTAGTTGGTCAACACTTCCTGCGCTCCCGCCGGCCGCCATGCCTGCAATTTTTCAAACCAGTTTTTCTCTACCAGCGCCTTGTCGAGGTACGCCCCGGCGAGTTCGGCGCCGCTTAGATTGATTTTCCGCAAATCGGTTTCGCTCAGGTTGGCCCCGCTCAGGTTTCCCCGGGTCAGATCGGTACCCACGAAATTGACGCTGCTCAAATTAGCCTCGCTGAACAGGGCGCCGCTCGCTTGTCCCCATTGAAAAAGGGCGTCGTACAGGTCGGCTTTTACCAGTTGCGCGTTGGTCAGGTTGGCGCCGTTCAGGTTGGCCAGCGGCAGGACGGCCTCGTTGAGCCGCGCCCAGCGCAGGTCGGCCCTTTTCAAATCCGCCCGGCTCAAATTGGCCCGTTCCAGGTTGGCGCCCCACAAATTGGCCGCGCCCAAAACGGCGCCGCTCAGCTTGGCGCCGCTCAGGTCGGCATCCTTCAAATTAGCGCCTTTGAGATTGATACCGCTCAAATCACACCCTTTCAAATTCGCCCCCCGCAAATCGGCTCCCTCAAAAGGCGCCTCCTTTTTGACCCGCGCAAAAGACACCGAATCGATATTCATCAGCGCCAGGGCCAGCAGCAGTTGCCCCCGCTCCGGACTGTATTCATTCGCCGACAATGTATCCGCCTCTATCTGCCGGTATGGTTTGAAAGAAAAACTCAACGCCGTTATCCGGGCAATGGCTGTATCGCTCAGCGTTCGGCCGGGGCTGCGCTGCAACGCTTCCCACACGTCGTTCAGAACGTTTTGCATCAAGGGCGCCAGTTCGCTTTTCCTTTTTACCGACTCCGACAGTGCCGCCAGTTGCCGGATCGTCTGTTCCTGTTGCCGCAACTGCTGCCGCATCGCCGCGTAGCCGCGGTAAAAGTGAAGTCCGCCCAACAGTCCCCCCACCAACACGATGCCGGTCAGCAGTCGCACAATACGACTGCGCTTGGGGGGATTTTCCGCGGTGCGGTCGCCTGGCACCGTCCAAAGGCGCCCGTTCCATGCCCCTGCCAACAGCAAGGCCAGCGAGCCGGCAGCCAGCGCCGCGACAAAACCCAGCCAGAACGAGTCGTCCTTTTCAAGGTATGGCAGGCGGAGATAACCCATTGCCCAGCCGGCAAGGGCGCTGAGGACCAGGCCGGCAAGAAAAATTCTGCTTCGCTTCATCCGTACTATTTGAATTTCAACGCAAAAGTAGGAAGAGCGCAGTCTTTCATCCCCCCAATTCCAGCATCTCCCCCCAACTGGTCGTAAACCGCCGCGTCAGCCGCTCCTGCCGCAGCCGCCAGGCATTGGCCGTGCCTTGTGTGGCTACCGAGACGGCTCCGTGGCCATAGCGCCCGCGCAGGGCATCCACGGCTTGCATCAGGCGTTTGTGTTTGCCTATATCGATCGTCGAAGCCTCGAAACCCAGCTGGATCTCGTGCTCCGGCACGATACCCGACACGATGACGCCCGCTTTTTTGTACGCATAACCCGCCCGCCAGATCGCTTTGAGCGCCGCTTCGGCATGGCCCACCAGCAACAGGCTGCTGTTGGTGGCCGTCGGCAATACCACCGTGCGGGAAGGATTGTACTGCGGCAACCCGGGTTTGAACGGATTGGTGTGCAAAAAAACCGTCATTACCCCGGCCGCACTGCCCTGGGCCCGCAATTTGCAGGCGCAGCGGTGCGCGTGATGGGCCACGGCTTCGCTCACCCCGCCGAAATCGGTCAGCATTTGGCCAAAACTGCGGGAGGTGCAAATGTTCTTCTTCGGCGATACAAGGGTTTCCATATCGAGGCAGGGCACGCCCTGTAATTCCAGTTGCAGGCGCGCGCCCACGACCGTCAGGTTGCGGCGCACCCATTCGGCGGGCAATTGTGCAAAATCCCGGGCCGTCGTCACGCCCTTGCCGGCGAGCAGCCGGGCATACTGACTGCCGATGCCCCACACCTCGCCGACGGGCAGGGCGCGCAAAGCGGCCTCGATGTCGGCAGGCTTTTCGAGTACGAATACGCCGCCGTGACCGGGGTGTTTTTTGGCCAGACGGTTGGCCACCTTGGCCAGGGTTTTGGTGGGCGCTATACCTACGCCCGTCGGGATGCCCGTCTGCCGCAGCACCTCGGCGCGTATCCAGTAGCCGCGCGCCCAGCCGTCGGCGCCGGGTGTTTCGCCGAGGTCGAGAAAGGCCTCGTCGATCGAATACACCTCGATGCGGGGCGCCAGGCGACCCAAAACGGACATCATGCGGCGCGACAAATCGCCGTAGAGGTTGTAATTGGAGGAAAAAACCGCCACGTTGTGCCGTTTCAACAGGTCTTTCATCAGAAAAGCCGGGGCCGCCATTTCGATGCCCAAAGCCTTGGCCTCGTTGGAGCGCGATACCACGCAGCCGTCGTTGTTGGACAAAACAATCACCGGACGCCCTTCCAGTCCGGGATTGAACAGCCGCTCGCAGCTGACGTAGAAACAATTGCCGTCGACTAACGCAAACTGACCCATTTGCCCCGCCCTCCCTCGCGGACGTTTTTGATCACGTAGGTCACGACGCCCCATACGCGGAACTCGTCGCCTTCCTGTACGGGGATTTGCGGATAATCCTCGTTGGCCGGCAACAGCCAGCAGGTATCGGCGGTCAGGAACAGGCGTTTTACCGTGAATTCGCCGTTGAGGTAAGCCACCACGATGTCGCCGGGGCGGGCCGTCAGCGAGCGGTCGATCACCAGCACGTCGCCGTTGTGAATACCCGCTTCCTGCATGGATTGGCCCTTTACACGGGCATAAAACGTGGAATCGGGATGATCCACCAGTTCGCGGTTGAGGTCGATGCTGAGATCGAGGTAGTCGCTGGCCGGCGATGGGAAACCGGCTGCAATGCCGCCCCCGGCGAAAGGCAGGGGCAATTCGGTGCTGACATCCGCGCAATAGATGTCGAGGGTGGGGGCTGCCCACCGGAAAGATAGTTCGCTCATGTCGGATTAGTATGTTTTGAGCGACAAATTTGA